>CAZEZQ010000284.1:0-3242 GCA_964516245.1 uncultured bacterium
ACCCTTTCACCGTTTCCACCAAATTGGGGATCAGGGTATAACGGCGCTTGAGTTCTGTATCGATATTGGACCAGGATTCCCGCACATGATTGCGGGCTCTGACCAATTGGTTGTAAAGAATAAGGAACCACAAAAGCAAGAAAAATGCGATCCCAAGCAATACATAGATTCCGGTCATAAGGATGTTCCTTGAAACTCTTTGATCAAATAATCGGGAAACCGTTTGATGATTTCTTCCAGAAACGCAAGTTTGTCTTCAATTTCACCAGGTTTTAATTTTTTATTGGTTGACTCATACGTAAGCACATTCTGCCCAGAAAATTCGATCGGTGTGATGGGTTGAGTTAGCAAATATTCGATCATCTTTGGATTCACAATATCATACGCAAATTTTTTATCCTTTGATTTGACATAATATTTATCGTTGAATTCTTTGAATTCAAAATCGATATCGTCAAATCCAATAAATTCACCAACTTTGTCAAAAAACGATTCCCCTCGAATCAAAAGGTGGGGCATAGGAATGCCCACATTTAGCATTACACCCGTAAACGAATGTGTATGCTTATTCTTGCCACTCCCAGTCGTGTAATAGTAATCAAATATACAGGCATACCGGCTGTTCCAATCTCCATAAATTATATTTTTCGCATACCGATTGCTGCCCCGTTGCAGGCAATGAAAATTGGGAAACGTATCGTCAAACGAACGGTCTCGTTCCGAAGTAAACGAAAGACCATTGGCCTCTGCCCATTGTTTTATCGCCTTGCGGCGGCGCATTTCAAGCAGCCATGCGAGAATAATTACGAGAATAACGGCACAAAAAAACAGAGTGAATATTAGGTATTGAAATATATCTCCATCCATAATATTTCAGCTTAATGAATTTATTGATGTTGTTATAACAATCCAGTAAAAAGTCCGATCCATAAAACAGCCATACAATATATAGTAATGCAATATAGTAATGCAGGCATCTAAAATGCACTTTATGATGAAGCAGGTGAGGACGCCTGCGCTCCCAAAAAGATTTTTATCGAAGTGTCATTTATGTGTAAACATAACAAACTTCATTCATTATTGGAAGAGAGCAAAAATCCATCAGGTTCACTGGCAATTTTCAGCAAATGAAAAAACGCCCCGCTAGTATCGAACAGGGCGTTTTTTCGGTTAAGAAGGGAGGCGTAATTCTCTAAACCAATTCTGAAATCTTTTCTTCAGCCAATCGGTCGGGATTTTGTTCCGCAAGAAGGTCTTCGGTTATTTCTTCATTTAGCTCTTCATTAAGAAATTCTTCTTGTTCACGCTCCAATTCTTCTTTGCGTTTTTCTTGCAATTCTTTCAGGTTTTCTTCTAACACCCTCAGTTGCTCATTTTTAACATCGGTGCCGTCTTGGATTTCATCATTATTGCCCAGAAGGTTTTTGAAAAAATTATTTGTCACTTGGAAGAAAGAATCGAGGTCTTTTTGAACATCCTCACCGGTTTTCTCCAGAAAATCTGGAGTGAATCCAATGTCTTCCAAGGCTCCACCGAACTGCTCCTGCAAGCCTGTAAAGAAGCCATTCAATTTGCTGGAGACATGTTCACGGGATGAATCGATCAGGCCTTGGGTAGCGCCCAAAAACGATTCGAGATTGGATGAATCGGTATTGAGAACGTTTCGTGTGGCATCCAAGAAGCCTTCCAAAGTACCAGTATCGTCAAATTGCAGCAGAGATTCGCTGGCTTGGTTAAAGCTATCCAAACTATCAGCGCTGATTGAAATATTTAAAGTAAATTCGCGTGAAAGTTCTTTGGAAACATTGGTGATGTTGCTGGCGGTGGCACTATCAAATTTTTGTTCGGCGCTATAAGCGACCCGTTTGGATTCTTCAAAGAATATATTGGCTTGAAAGCCACGGGTTTCCAGCGTTTGTTCGAAAGAAGTATAACGTTCAGCCGAGGCTTTCAAACTGTTGAATTGAAGTTCGGCGGGGTTGTTCTCCACACTAGCGTCTTCACCCTGAGGCAACAAACCTATTGAAGCCTGACCGGCCGCCAACGCGCTTGATTGGGCGAATTTCACTGCCAAATCCAGATCAAACGAGCCATCGCTTCGCTTTTGCAGATCAATCGTGGCTTCAAAACGTCCATCCTCACTCACGATGACCTGTTGAGTTTGGCCGGCACGGGGTGATTGTTTTGCCTTCTCGACTGCCTCTTTGGCCGCATTTTTAGCAAATTCTGAGACATCAACTTGGTCTTTCTTCTTTGATGGCTCTTCCCGTTCCTCTTCAGTCGTGGGTTTCAACTGATTCAACTGTTGAAGAAGAGGGTTGATTGCAGGTTGAGGGGTTTGCTGCCCCAAGAGATTGGCAAGTCCATTTCGGTTTGCGAAGCCAGGCCGGCGCTCGTTATCGGGATTGTTCCCGATTGGTTCGCCATTGATAAACCCACCCAGTCCAAACCCGAAAGGATTTTGCCCTTGCGTGGGAAATCCAAACAGGTTACTCATCTCGCCTAGAGTCCTTTCAATATACTACAATTGGTTATCGACGGGATTGGGGGTTTCTTGAGTTATCGCAGGCTAAAAGTATTTACACAAAGATGCAATAAAATTTAACGAGAGCAACAATTGAAACCAATAAAAACGCAGGAACTGTATCTCTTACTGTAAGATGTTATTCTTGTTAATATAGTTATATCTTATTCAATATGAATTGGATGAATCATGTCTGATCAACTAGTTACACTAACCACCTTCCACACGGCATCTAGCGCAGATTTTTACAAGATGATTTTGGATACTGAAGGGATTGATTGTTTCTTGCAGGATGATTTAACCAACACCGCCGCCCCGCATTATTCATTGATGACCGGTGGCGTCAAACTCATGGTCAAAACAAGTGACGCTGAACGCGCTATGGCCGCTTTGAACAAACATCCCGAAGTAGATTCATCCATGTTTCAATTGGATCAAAACGCCCTGCAACAAGAAGCCAAAGCCTCCCAAATGAGTTCGTATTTGCTCTACCGAATCAGCAAAAATTGGCCCTTGTTCGTTACAATGCTTGTGCTTTTAGGTGTGGTTTTGTTTTTCTTCTTTCAAGCAGCCGTTACTCAAGGTGTATTGTTTTAACATTTATTCATACATTTGGAAATTCATACCCCTTACGATACTCTCGTCCAATCAATTTGTTTGCTTCATACGAATCAAATAAATTCTTAATCCCTCACACAACGGACAGAAAACCCAACTT
>CAZEZQ010000284.1:3252-6872 GCA_964516245.1 uncultured bacterium
TTCTTAATCGCATCATACTCCAATCGCTGTTTTACTCGGGTCGCGATGTTGCCCAAATGGCATAGAGCAGCAGAGGGGACCGCCTCTCGCATGGGGGCATTCAGGTTCTTCGATGTATTGTTGATGATGCACTCCAAAAAATTTTTTGTATGGTTTTCCAACGCGTTACCGCTTTCAAAATCAAGTTTCTTGCCGTTTTTATAAATTGCATAATAATCACGGCCCAAATCCAACCGGCCTTCGTCGCAATAAAAAACGGCCGCGTTGTCGTGGCCTTCCAGTTTGTAATCTGTCCACAATCTCATTTCATACATTAAGTAGCATTCATCGTATTCAATCGTCACGATCTGGGTATCCGGTGTTTGATGGTCATCCTCGTAAAACAATTGCGCGCCGGATGCGCTAATGGCCTTGGGATACTCTACCTCCAATCCCCATCGCGCCAAATCGATGTGGTGAATTCCATCATTTCCCAAATCACCGGTTCCATAATCCCAAATCCAATGCCAATTGTAATGCCAACGGTTCTTTGTAAATGGATGTTTGGGCGCAGGCCCCAGCCATAAGTCATAATTCACGCCATCTGGCGGTTGTGTGGGTTTGGCTACTCCAATTGGACCGCGCATTTGGTGATTGATGGTTTTTGCCATTCGCACTTTTCCCAATTCACCCGATTGCAAAAATTGCATGGCTCTTATCACCCCATCATCGCTGCGTCTCTGTGTACCTTGCTGCATACAGAGGCCGTATTTATTCTCGGCCTGAAGCAGCGCCTGGCCTTCTTCCAAATTGTGGCAGCATGGTTTTTCCACATAAACATGTTTCCCTGCCTGAACCGCTTCGATGGCAATCTTGGCGTGCCAGTGATCGGGTGTGGCAATACTTACAGAATCGATATCATCACGCACGAATATCTCACGATAATCTACAAATGTTTCCACATTCGATGAATTCGGCAAGAGTTCTTTTGCTTTTTCACGCCGATTGGAATCCACGTCACAGATAGCCACTACGACACAATGCTCATCATGATTTGAAAATGCCCGGCAGTGCGCTTTCCCTTGATTTCCCAAGCCGATCACGGCATGTCGAACTTGTTTCGAAGACATCGCTTGAACGCCTAATGACAGGGTAGAAGCAGCCAACACACCCATCCCACTAGTTTTCACAAACTGGCGCCGTTTTGTACGTGACATTTTTCTCACCTCAATAATGAAGATGTCCGCTATAAAATTATTTTTGATATGATAAAGTTGTATCATGCGAAGTGTTAAAGTTTCAAGGGTAGGTATTGAAAATGAATCGCGCATTTACGTTAATCGAACTGTTAATAGTCGTGGCCATTATTGGAATTCTTGCAGCCATTGCAGTGCCCAATTTTCTGAACGCGCAAGTTCGCGCCAAAGTTGCGCGTGTCGAAAGTGACTTTCGCACCCTGGCGACCGCGCTCGAAATGTATCAGATGGACCAAAACGCCTATCCCCCCTATGGCTTTTGGGGAGGACATACCAGCCCCGCATATTTCAACGCACTCAGTACACCGGTTGCTTATTTATCCAATCCCGAAGCGGTCGACGATCCGTTTCAACTTCAAGTCGATCAAGACAGTCAAGGGGGCAAACGCTATGGCTATTTTGATCCCACCTTGCCCAACGGTCCCCGACAGAAATTTTTCCGTCCCGGCGCCATGCAGACACACAAAGGCATTGAAATGCCGGGCAATTTTAAATGGTGGGTGATCTCTCGCGGTCCAGATCAGGTCATGGATGGTGACAGCGGCAGCGCCTTGACTGCTGCGGGGACAACCGGACGCACAGGCGCGAATATTTTTTTGGTCTATGATCCCTCAAATGGAATAAGCAGCGCAGGCGATATTCACCGATTCGGCCCTTAAGGAGAATGTATGAAACGAAGAGACTTTTTACGTTATTCAAGCGCTGCAGCAACTCTCCCCTTACTGCAACAAATTACGATCCATTCGGCGAACGGGAAGCCCAATGTCGTCTTCTTTTATATCGACGATCTCGGTTGGAAAGACTTGTCGTTCATGAGCAGCCAATTTTATGAGACGCCCAATGTAGACCGTCTCGCCAAAGAGGGTATGGCGTTCACCGATGCATACGCCAACGCCCCCAATTGCGCTCCCAGCCGCGCCTGCCTTTTAACCGGGATGTACAGCCCTCGGCACGGCGTCTACACCGTCGGGAGTCCTGAACGTGGGAAATCCAAAAACCGCAAGCTGATTCCTATCCAAAATACAACCACACTTGATCCATCGTTTGCCACTATCGCCGAAGTGTTTGACAAAGCCGGTTACACCTCTGCCCATATGGGCAAATGGCATTTGGGGAAAGACCCACAGAGCGGACCGAAAGCCCAGGGTTATGATGTCAATTTTGGCGGCAATCACCGGGGCAGCCCCCCTTCATACTTTAGCCCATACAAGAATCCCGATATTGAAGATGGACCGAAAGGGGAGCATCTCACCGAACGGACGGCGAACGAAGGCGAGCAATTTATTCGGGATAACAGCGATTCACCTTTCTTCCTGATGATGAGTCTTTACGCTGTCCACACACCGCTACAAGGCAAAAAAGAATTAATTGAAAAATACAAGAAGAAAGAACCAGGCGAGATTCATGATCACGCAACTTATGCAGCTATGATTGAAAGCATGGATCACTGCGTTGGGCAAATCTTGAATACACTCGATGATTTGCAGTTAACCGACAATACAATAGTCATCTTCCTTTCCGACAACGGAGGCTACGGACCTGCGACTTCGATGAAACCTCTTCGTGGCGCGAAAGGGATGCTATATGAAGGCGGTATCCGTGTGCCTTTGGTGGTTCGCTGGCCCAAGATGGTGCAAGCTGGTAGCGAATGCCACGAACCGGTAATTGGTGTCGATTTCATGCCGACATTTCTCGACATATTGAATGCCGAACCGATTGGAGATCAACCAATCGATGGCAAGAGTTTTTTGCCGCTGCTGAAACAAGATCGTTCCCTCGATCGGGATGCAATTTACTGGCATTTTCCTGCCTACTTGCAAGCCTATCATGATATGGATGTCCCCTGGCGCACCACACCTGCCAGTGCCATTCGTAAAGGTGAATACAAGCTCATCGAGTTTTTCGAAGATGGAACACTCGAACTTTACAACCTAAAAGAAGACATCAGCGAAAGCAACAATTTGGTAGAATCCCAACCCAATAAGGCGAAAGAATTGCACGGGCAATTAAAATCCTGGCGTAACAAAGTAAACGCACCCATTCCAACTCAACTGAATCCGGAATATGAGCCGGATAATTAATCGAACATTATTGAACAATCATTCTATGTGTAGGGGCATCCGCCGCGGCAGATACCCCTACGCTGTTGAAGAGTAGCAATTCAACATCATTTAGTTAAGGAATATGGCAAGAAATGATATTGAGTAGCAATTATCCGCATCCGCAATTATTTTTTTGTAAGAACCTGGGAACAAATCGAACTGAAAATCTCCTTCTTGAAAGTTTCCTTCGATGCAGGTGCCGTCTCCATTTGAATACATCTCATTTACGACGATTCGGCAAAAAGTCTTTTTTGGAGCGCAGGTCATAGACGCGCCTTGGTGG
>CAZEZQ010000285.1:0-6871 GCA_964516245.1 uncultured bacterium
GCGCCATTCTCAACAATATGGTGACTGGGGTTTCTCAAGGGTTCGAACGCAAGTTGGAAATCAACGGGGTTGGCTATCGCGCCTCGGTAAGCGGGCAAAAATTGACATTGGAGTTGGGCTATTCGCATCCGATTAACTACGAATTGCCTAAAGAAGTGCAAGCCAATGTCGAGCGCAATGTAGAAATTACCCTAACCAGCTATCACAAAGAAATATTGGGACAAACCGCCGCTGAAATTCGCGGCTTCAGACCGCCTGAGCCATATAAGGGCAAAGGTGTGAAATACGCGCAAGAATACATTCGCCGCAAGGTTGGCAAGAAAAACGTCTAACAGAGTGATAACCTTGTAGAGAATGATGACCTTGTAGTAGGTGAGGCACAATGAAAAAAACACGCTTTGTCACACGCAAAAAACGGCATGACCGTATTCGAAAAAAAGTATTTGGTACGGCCGAACGTCCCCGCATCTGTGTATTTCGAAGCACCAAACATATATACGTTCAAGCAGTGGACGATCTCAAAGGCCACACTATTGCCGCCGCTTGCAGCCTTCATACTGAATTGCCCCAGGTGGAAACCGAATCGGCCGGAAAAACCAAAACGGCGCTGGCCGTCCGACAACTCATGGCCAACCGCCTGAAAGCACAAGGCATTGAACGCGCGGTATTCGATCGCGGCGGCTATTTGTATCATGGACGTGTAGCGGCATTGGCCAAAGGGGTTCGTGAGGGCGGAATTACGATATAAAACAAAACGAAACAAGATAAGACTAAGGTTATCTAATCATGGTTGAATTTCTGGATTCAAGCAAAGCCAAAGACAAAGAGTTGCAGGAACGCGTGATCAACGTCAACCGCGTTGATAAGGTAGTGAAAGGGGGCCGGCGCTTCAGTTTCAGCGCTTTGGTCGTTGTGGGCGATTGCCAGGGCACGCTGGGCGTGGGGTATGGCAAAGCCGGCGAGGTGGCAGACGCCATTCGCAAAGCCATTGAACGCGCCAAGAAAAACATGTTCACAGTGCCCATTGTAAACTCCACACTCCCACACGAAATTTTTTGTAAGTTCGGGGCAGGCAAAGTTCTTATGAAACCGGCATCCCGCGGAACGGGGGTTGTCGCCGGGGGAACGGTTCGAGCCATTATTGAATGTGCGGGATACCAGGATATTCTTACAAAATCGTTGGGAAGTAACAATCCGATGAATATTGTGAATGCCACGGTTAATGGGTTGAAATCATTGAGAGATTTACAAACCGTTTCCAAACTGCGCGGAAAAGATCCAAAGGAGATTATTCGCAATGAAGACGAAACTCGCTATTAAACTTGTGCGCAGTCCAATCGGCCGGGTTCCGCAGCATCAAAAAACCGTGAAAGCCCTGGGCCTGAAGAAACTTCAACAAACTGTCATTCATGACGATACCCCTCAAATTCGAGGCATGATCAATGCGGTTACCTATATGGTCGATGTAAAACAGGTGGAAGCATAATCGTTATAAATCATAAAAATTACGAGTGAATTATTATGAATATCGGTGAATTAAAAGCAGGTTCAAAACCCAAGAAGAAGCGTGTGGGCCGCGGACCCGGTTCTGGACTGGGGAAAACCTCAGGGCGAGGCCATAAAGGCTACGGTCAACGTTCGGGCTCAACGAAACGCCCGTGGTTCGAAGGGGGCCAAATGCCTTTGCAGCGCCGTATCCCCAAACGCGGTTTTCACCCCCTCAACCGCAAAGTGTTCCAATTGGTAAAGATATCCAGTTTGGAACGCTATGATGCAGGCTCGACCGTCACACCGGAAACAATGAAAGAATCCGGCTTGGTGAAAAAGGCTGACCAGCCGATCAAAATTCTGGGCGATGGGGAACTAACAAAACAATTGACTGTCCAGGCGGATAAATTCACCAAAAGCGCCAAAGAAAAAATCTCCCATGCCGGTGGAGATGCCCAGATTCGTTCCCAGTCTGCAACAGCCATAACCAGGGATGTATAAAAAAGGGACGTAGTACCATTATGTTGGATGCATTTACAAATATATTTCGCATACCCGATTTACGCAAGCGAGTGATATTTACATTCGCGATTTTGGCAATCCTGCAAATCGGGCAGTTTATCACCATTCCCGGCGTGAATCCTCTGGCCATCAAACAAAATGTTGGCAGCGGCCAGGGGTTGTTCAGCTTGGTCGATTTATTTGCCGGCGGGGCGTTTGGCAATGTCTCTATTTTCGCGTTAGGGATCATGCCATACATTAGCGCATCCATTATTCTCCAGTTGCTCACCGTCACTTCACCCTATCTCGAAGAATTGTCCAAAAAGGGGGAAGAAGGCCGCAAGAAAATCAACCAATATACACGTTATCTCACCGTACTGATCACGCTGTTTCAATCATTTATGTTGTCGTTTTCGATTGAAAATCCCCAAGGCATGTGGGGAGATGTGGTCTATTATCCTGGATGGGGCTTTCGAATGATGTGTATGCTTTCGATGACTACAGGTACAGTTATCATTATGTGGCTGGGTGAGCAAATCACTGAATTCGGAATCGGCAATGGAATTTCATTGGTCATTTTTGCCAACATTGTGGCTCAAGTGCCCAGTGCAGTCTCGTACGCTGCAATGTTGCTTTATCAAGGCGATCCATACTTTACTCCAATCACAGCGTTGATTGTCTTCTTTGTATTGGTTGGTGTCATTGCAGCGGTTGTGATTATTCAATACGGCCAGCGCCGCGTTCCCATAAAGCGGGGCCGCCAGGTTCGTGGCGGACGAATGTACGGCGCCCAAAGCAATTCGTATCTCCCGTTGCGAATTAACACTGCGGGGGTTATCCCGGTGATTTTCGCCGCGGCCATATTAATGCTTCCCGCCACCTTTGTTCAATTTTTGATGCCCTTTCAACAAAGCGAAGGTTTTATGGGATATGTATTCTTTGCAATTGATTGGATCAGCAATCAATTGCAACCCGGCCAGTTGATTTACACCATTTTGTATGTTGGGTTAATTATCTTCTTCTGTTATTTTTACACAGCCATTACGTTCAATCCCAAAGATGTGGCTGAAAATTTGCAGAAATACGGTTCCACCATACCTGGGTATAGCCATGGCAAACGTACGGAAGAGTATCTCAATCGTATTTTGAATCGAATTACACTGGCGGGAGCTATATTCTTAGCTATGGTGGCGATTGTGCCCGATATTATGACATTTATGCTGGATATTCCACGCCAAATCGCTTTCCTGCTTGGGGGAACATCCATCATCATTATCGTAGGTGTCGCCTTAGACACCGTAAACCAGGTAGAAAATCATCTTCGTGTGCGCAACTATGAAGGCTTCCGGCGGCGAGGCCGGATTCGTGGCCGTTCCGGTATGTAAAATTGGTTCCCATTTGAACCAGTTTGCTTCTTTTGATTTTTAAGTTATAATGTAAAACTTTGGAAAACAGAGTTTTAATTTTGAAAATAAACGTATTTGCATGATTACCTTAAAGTCACCTCAAGAACTCGAAAAAATGCAAAAAAGCGCTGATTTGGTTTCTGAGGTGCTTAATATGGTTATTGATGCCATCGAACCAGGTATTACAACAATTGAACTGGATTGGATGGCAGAAAAAGCCATACGGGATGCGGGAGCCGTTCCTATGTTCAAGGGATACAGGGGGTTTCCTTATACCTTGTGTATCTCAATTAACGAACAAGTGGTTCATGGGTTCCCATCCAACCGAACTTTGAAAGAGGGAGACGTTCTCAGTGTGGATGTGGGAGCCAAATTGCACGGCTTTGTTGGTGATTCGGCCCGTTCTATTACCGTAGGGAAAGTCTCCAAAGATGTCGATCTGATGATCCGGCGCGCTTATTATGCCTTGGAACAAGGATGCAAAGCAGCGGTCGCGGGAAATCGTGTGGGAGACATCTCACATGCGGTACAAAGTGTGGCTAACCGATTTGGATACGGTATAGTACGGGATTTTGTGGGGCATGGCCTGGGCCGTGAAATGCATGAAGACCCGCAAATTCCCAATTATGGCACGCCCGGCACAGGTACACGCCTGAAAACCGGGTTAGTCTTGTGTGTAGAGCCGATGTTCAATCTCGGCACACACGAAGTCGAAGTGATGGCTGACCGTTGGACCGTCGTCACAAAAGATCGCAAAACATCGGTTCATGTGGAAAACACTGTAGCGATTCTGCCCGATGGACCGAAAATATTAACCAGCGCGAAAGGAGTGGTTCTTCCCTCAGAAGAAGAAATGAAATCACTTCCCGCATCGGTCAATTAAGAAGCGTTTTTGAATGAAAAGGAAATAGCCGCTTCGGCAATATAAAAAAAATATATGGCGAAAAAAAACGTAATCGAAGTCAAAGGGAAAATAATCGAAACATTGCCCAATGCGATGTTTCGTGTGGAGTTGGAAAACGGACATAAGGTCCTGGCTCATATTTCCGGAAAAATGCGAATGCACTATATTCGCATTCTTCCCGGTGACATGGTTACGGTTGAGTTATCGCCCTATGATTTGACACGGGGGCGAATCGTTCATCGTGATTAGCGTTCGATACAAACTAGCGGTTCGAATATAGAGGAGATGGTTATGAAAGTAAAAACCTCAGTGAAGCCGATTTGTGAAAAATGTCAGGTGATCCGCCGCCGCGGAATCGTACGGGTGATATGCAGCAATCCCCGTCACAAACAACGGCAAGGCTAAAAGAACTGCGAGAGAATAAGGAGAAGGCAAAGTGGCTCGTATTTCTGGTATTGATTTACCCCGGGACAAGCGGGTAATCATTGGACTGACTTACATATACGGGATAGGAAAAACCCTTTCCACCCGCATCTTGAAAATGTCCAATGTGAATGAAAGTACGCGTGTCAAAGATTTGACCGACGATGAAGTCAGCCGAATCACATCCATCATTCAGAGTGAATGTGTTGTGGAAGGGGATTTGCGTCGCGAAATCAATATGAATATCAAACGGTTGATGGATATTGGCTGTTACCGCGGGCTTCGGCATCGCCGCGGTCTTCCATGCCGCGGTCAGCGCACGCGAACCAACTCCCGCACGCGAAAAGGACCGCGCCGTACCATAGGTGTGAAATCGAAAAAGTAATTCATAAAAGACGATCGGGCAAAAAGTTAATTTTGGAGCGCAGGCGTCCTCGCCTGCAACTATATATAGAGCAGGCGGGACGCCTGCGCTCCAAGATGTGGTACATCAAAATGCTGGATTTTACTTTTTGCCGGATCGTCATAAAATCTCTTTTTGGATGTCCAATAATGCTCTGTAGTTTTGTAAATTGGTTTCCAATTCCTTTAAATTGGCTTGGTGTTGATTCAATTGGGCATGGGCCTGCTGCACTTCTAATTCATATTGGCTGGGGTCGATTTGCAGCACTCTCGTGGATTCAAGAATGAATTCCCCCTCATTTAATTTTGGATGCATCGCCACAATATCCCCACTCACTTCCGCAATGGCTTTCCAAATTTTCGAGGGTTCAACTGTCCCATATCCAATGGCTTGGTGAACTACAGAAAGCGAGGGAGTTTGAATTACACGCACTTTTTTGCTTTGCTCTTTTACCGCCCGTCTTTGCGGACCCTGGGCGAAGAGCAGAAACGCGGCAAATATCAGAATACCGATGGAAGCAGGAATAACAAACAAAAATATTTTGGGGGATTTTTCAAGCCATTTTGAATTCATAATGATTGAATGATGGCATTTGTGTGAATGTATAGAATTTGAAATGTGAACAAATTGAGATGATATGTAGATCAATTCTTCATAGTTATTTTTATGCTCTTGGTGGGAAAGTCAAGTAAGTCCTTCACAACTCCTACACAAAAATAAAAGTTACATATTTTATCTATCAAATAATTTATGCACTAAATCAAAAGAGTGCATTATTGATCTGGTTTAAGAAGAGACCTATTTATTTCCCTAACAACAGATCCATCTGGCCATGCATATCGTCTTCCTGCATGATGGATGTTCCCACTTGAATCGCATCCACGCCCAGTTCGTCGATGGGGACAGTGTCTTCGCGGGTAAAGATTCCACTTTGGCTGACTAACACACGGTCATTGGGGATGAGATGGCGGTTGAGGATGGTGTGGTTTAACGAGACGGTCATCGTGTAGAAATCGCGGTTGTTTATTCCAATCACGCGCGCTCCGATTTCCACCAGAAACTCCAATTGGTCTGCCGTGTGGCCTTCGGCCAATACGTGCAGTCCCAGCTCGTATGCTTGTTGAAACAAATCTTTGTAATGCTCTTTCTCCAGCACCTGGGCCATCAATAAAACTGCATCCGCTCCGATGGCTTTGCTGTCATATAGCTGATATTCATCGATGGTGAAATCTTTGCGCAGCACCGGTAAGTGTGTAGCGTGTTTGGCTTTTTGCAGGTGTCCAGCCAAGCCGCCAAAATATTTAAAATCGGTTAACACCGATATCGCCGATGCCCCGGCATCTTCAAACAACTTGGCAATCACGGCAGGATCAAACTCTTTGCGTATCGTCCCCGCAGAGGGCGAGGCCGATTTGATTTCTGCCAGCAGTTTCATCGGCCCGTCTCCCCGGCGCAATGCGGCTTCGAAATTGCGGGCGGATTCTGCCGCATTGGCCCGTTCTTTCATGTGCTCGATGGGCCACTCTTTTTTGAGCGCTTTCACTTCTTGTTTTTTGTGCTCGACGATTTCAAGCAAAATCCCTTTCATAATCACATTTCACTCCAATGGATCGGGTACTCGGTAGACTTCATACGGCGCATTGGGCCTATACATATTCCCTTGCATCTGCAATTCAGCAGGCAGCATTGTTCTCCATGCCCCCTGAATCATACTGGGCAATTTGGAATTGTTGTGTTGGGATTCAG
>CAZEZQ010000286.1:0-6837 GCA_964516245.1 uncultured bacterium
GTAACTATTGCAATACAAATGTACAATCATTTCCTTCATTCGGAGTAGTGGTTTGGATCACTTCAATCTTCATAATGTCACCTCCTTTCGAATTGTTTGAATAATCCCTGAATACAAAGGGTTATTTTTGCATGGCGATAAAACGGGGTCCGGCGGTTTCGAGATATTCCTGCTCACACAGAATCTTGTCGGTATCCCCATTACGCACAAACGCGCCGTAGCGGCAGCCGCCCGCGCAGGATGGCAAATGCGAACAGCTCTTGCACATGTCATCCAACTCAAGATTGCGAAATGCATCTTTTACATCCGCAACACCCGACCATACAGTACCAATGGCATGCTCTTTGTGTCCCACAAACGCTGGGCATTTATAAATCATCCCATCGGGATCAATAACATAATTGTGATAAGTAATGGCTGGGCAGGGACCCACGCTTGACCGGTCTTTGACTTGAAAACCCAAATTCGCGGCAAACTCATTAATATCAGCAATATTTTGAACTTCCTGCTCAGACATAGCGCAGGCAGTACACGCTGAATCCGCCCCATACTTTTGCCCTAAGGTCGACATAATGGGTTTAATGGAGACTTGCGCAATATGTTGATGCAGGCCTTCCGACTTCAAATAAAGAAGCAATTCTTTGACACTATCGTAATTTCCTATGTCATAATTGCAGCCAATTCGAAGATCAAACATCCCCAATGTGTCATGGATGTTTTTCATGATGGTATCGAATGTCCCACGGTTTCCCATGGTTTTACGATATTTATCATGAACATCTTTGTAGCCGTCCAGAGTGATTTTCACCATTTTGATCCCAACATCCACCAACTGTTCGGCTACATCTTTGGTGAGTTTCACCCCGTTGGTGATTATCCCATTGCTGAATTTCATTTCCCTCTTTGCGGCCAGGTCCTGCAGGTAACGGCTGATCATGGTCAACGCAGGAACATTGAGCAGCGGCTCGCCACCATAAAATGTCATACTTAAGGCTGAACAATCATCTTGCTCGATAATTCGATGCGCCCACTGAGAGACATAAGCGGCGTTCATCGTATCCATAAAATTATTGGTTTTTACACCCTCTTCCACGCAATAAGGGCATGCCAAGTTACACATGTAGGTGGGCAGAATGGTCATGCGGAAATGCGAGCGGTCTGTATTGATCTTCTTGAACCATTCTTGGCCCTCTTGAATTTCATCTTTTTCCGAAGGCACTATGATCCCTTGTGCAATCAAGGTTTTCACGGCTTCTTCACAATCGGGGCGTTGCAACAATGCATCAGGATTGTTTTTTAGCAGGTCATAATCATCTTTTGAAACATCTATTGTTGATCGGTTAAGACCATTATAAATACGGACTTTGTCTTCTTTTTCATTCTTGGTCACTGTTACGTTGTAATGCGAAAAATTCAGCTTTTTCATGCCATCCTCCAATAACTCATCTGTGTTTTCCTAATACACAAAGAGTTCCAAATGGAGAATGCAATATAAGCCTAAAGAATTCAAATAGATATTACTATGCAAAAATAAGGGGGGATTGTTCTATCATGGAACAATTTCAACACGATAGAAGAACTGGAAGCAATAAAATATGGATATAATTTACTGAATTTACTTTAATTCATTAAAGAGTTGCTTTCTTATAATACATGTTCCACGATAGAACAGAATTTTGCTCAGGTTTATTCACAGAGCAGGTTGGCGGGATCAATATTGTACGCTTTCATTTTGCGATAGAGGGTATTACGGCCCAAACCGAGTTCTTTTGCCGACTGGCTTATATTTCCCCCGGTTTTTTCTAAAGAATTTATAATGTAAGACTTTTCCACCTCTTGGATTGTTTTCGCCATTTCAGAGGGGTTTTGAATTGGGTAGGACTTTATATTATGATCGCTTATTTCATTTGGAAGATGGTATGGGCGAAGTATTTCTTCGTTTCCTGAAATCACGACTATGTTTTCTATGATATACCGCAATTCCCGTACATTTCCCGGCCATGGATATTCCTGCATGATTTCCACTGCGCCTTCGTCGATTTTTTGCATTCGGCAATCATATTTACGCTGCAGCTGCTTAAGAAAGTGATACGCCAACGTCGGCACATCCTCAGGGCGTTCCCGCAATGGAGGAATCTCGATTGGCACAGTCATTAACCGGTAATACAAATCTTGTATAAAATTCCCCCGTTCCACCAAATCTTTCAAATTCCGGTTTGTAGCCGCTATAATTTGAACATCCAATTTGACATTCGCGTTGCCTCCCACCCGTTGTATGATCCGGCTTTCTAAGATTCGAAGTAAAAAAGGTTGAATCTCCTTTGGCAAATGGGCAATTTCATCCAAAAAAACAATCCCCCCTTGCGCCAATTCAAATTTTCCAATTTTTCGGGTTACCGCCCCGGTAAAGGCCCCTTTTTCATGTCCAAATAGAGTGCTGGCTGCAAGCGATTGTGTCATAGATGCACAATCAACTATAATAAATGGATTATGGGCCCGCTTTCCTTTGCTGTGAATGAGCTCTGCAATGAGTTCTTTTCCGGTCCCCGTCTCACCAATTAACAAACCATCGGTTTCCAACTGACCCACTTTTTCCGCCCGGAGTATCACTTCTGCCATCGCTTTGCTCGAAGAAACCAGATTTTCATATTTCCGGAATTGTTGAAGCTCTTCTTGGAGTATCTCAACTTTGCGTGATAAACCTTTTTCAGAAAATATGTTTCGTATCACTCCCTCCAAGTGAATCAAATCCACGGGTTTGGTCATAATGTCATAGGCGCCCAGTTTCATGCATTGCACCGCTTTAGACACATCCGCATAGGCCGAAATGATAATTACACTGATAGAAGAGTCGATTTTTTTTACTTCTTCTAAAGTCTCTTCTCCTGAAATTCCTTCCATACGCAAATCCAATAGAATCAAATCAATATTTTCTTTTTTTACGATTTCAAGACATTCCTCTCCTGAGCCGCAAGTCAAAATTCGATACACCCCTTCCAAACTCATACTCATACTCACTCGGACTGAGTGCTCGTCATCAACAATTAATATTGTAGGATTATCCAATGTCACGATGAGTCCCCCCTCATGAAATTATGAAATTTCGATAGATACGGAGCATAAACCTATCGATCCAGAATCATATTATACAAATAATAATTATTCTTGAATGAGAAAACATATGAATAAAGTGGAAAGAACAAATTTCGAAAATAATCGAGGAAAGTATTGAAGAAAACGATTCGCACTCATGAAATGAAATGACGATCCAGCAAAATGCCGATTATTTGGAGCGCAGGCGTCCCGCCTGCTTCCCTATATTGTGGTGCGGGCGTCCCGCCTGCGCTTCAACAAAATATTGTTTCTTGAACACTCTTTATTAATCCACCCCCCTAGGGGCCATAAAAAAGTATGTCGCCATTGCTCTTCAAGCCATTACTAGCGTTGAATCGAATAGCGGTTTCTTTGTTAGCGCTCCCATTGTCAAAATCTTGATCTGGACCATAACTAAATATTGAATATTCCCTGGCATTTCCCCTGTGTGAACCATAACCACTGATTGTGAAATATAAATAAGGATGAGGGGGGGTATCAAATAGAAAATCACCTTCTACTACCTCATTTGGATGAAAAGGGTCCATCAAAATGTTAGAGAGATATGAAACCGGTGAAGTCAAACATTTATGTAGATTTTTCTGGTTGAATCTTTCTATATTCACTTCTGGAAAGTCATTACCATCCATTGGATAGACATTATTGTCGATTCGGTAACTTTCGAGTGCATTTCGCAATGAATTTACTTCCGCATTCACTCTTGCGATTTTCGCCCGCATTTGAGCGTTAAGAAAATTGGGTAGAGCGATAGCGGCGAGAATACCAATAATGGCGACAACGATCAACAATTCGATTAGAGTAAATGCTTTTTGATTCATAGATTCCAAATAGTTTTCTGAAATATATTTTTTTTATCAAGATTAAATTATACCTGATAAGTTAAAAAAGAAAGTGACAAATTTTACTTTATTTGTATCAGTATGAAAAAAAAGTTGTAAAGTCTCTTACGAATTGTGAATATGTGGAAAGTACTCAACTGTAAAACTTGTAGGAGATTAATGATCGAAATATAGAAAGCGGGGCTGCATCAACCAATAACAATTAATTGCAACAAATCTTTACATGAAAGCAACTGCTTAGTAGAAATGATGTTCCGTCACACGAACAATGAAACTTTGAATGATAATCCACATTGTGGTGCGGACATCTTGCCTGCACTATGTTCCGATGCAAACAGAATGTCCACATCACAAAGAAAAACATTTTTGACGGATCAACAGAAAAGAATTTGAGTTCATGGCAGTTCATTAAAACATTAATAATCAATCCATCGGTCAACCGATGTTTCAACCCCGAATATTCCCAGAGGTTGTTGAAACGAAAATCCAGGAAAAATGGAATGCAGATTCTGTTGTTTCATTCTCGTTAAAAGAATCTCGGAGAGCACGGTTCGATAATCGGTGGTAACATCAAGATCAACACGCTCAAACAAGAGTTCGCTGGCAAGCCCCGGCCAGGTTCCCCACACTTTTTTTTGCGTGATATCCGAACTGAGCACCATCATTACCCCACCATGCCCGTGATCAGTACCGCTGTTGTTGTTTTCACGCGCACGGCGGCCAAATTCGCTCATAGCCACTACCGTAATACGGCCATGATAATCCACCATATCGTTCCAAAAATTATTCAGCCCCAGGCTCAATTCATTCACCAAACTCGCAAAATGGCCCTGGGTAGGATCATTGTAATTTTGCCCTTGATGGGTATCCCATCCTCCCAAATCGATGGTTGCGACTTGCAGGCCTAATTCGAGTTTGATCAATTGGGCCAGCGAAGTCAAACTTCTTCCAAAACCGCCGTTTGGATATTCAACCCCTTCAATGGGAACATATTCATCTGTCGGCTGGCTTTCAAGCAGGTCTGAAACATCCAATGTGGAAAGGGCAACATCAGATAAGGAGGGATCGTGTTGATACATTGAACGCAGCGAACGGCGAATGTCGTCAAGCTGAGCCCAATCGCCATGCAATGAAAAATCTCGCAAACGGGATAGAGACACTGCCGATGAAAACGAATCTAACGAGGCGGCCACGGAACTGCCAAAACTCACACCGTCAAACATAGATTGAATGGGCACCCAATTGAGGTGCCGGGCCAGCCAACCTTCTTGATTGGATCTCCCATTTTCACCTTGCCCCCGTTCG
Organism: uncultured bacterium; assembly: GCA_964516245.1. Taxonomy (GTDB): domain Bacteria; phylum Hinthialibacterota; class Hinthialibacteria; order Hinthialibacterales; family Hinthialibacteraceae; genus CAZEZQ01. The sequence goes on from CAZEZQ010000286.1 coordinate 5,259, forward strand.
ATGATATCTTGCGCATCAAAATGGGAACGGTTGGAAAACGGCAATCCACAAGCATGAATTAAGGCCAGATGGCCTTGGTCATACAATTCTTTGAGAGGCGCGGCACTGGGATGCAAACCAAAAAAACCATCCACATCAAGAACATGCTCTGACCCCAACGCCAAGTCGTAGCGATGATAGTAGTAATCCGGGTCTTCATAGGGGACCAGAAAATTCAATCCATCCATCCCCCCGCGCAAGAAGACCGAAATCAGAATATCGCGGCCGTTTGCAGGGCCTTGGGCAAAAGAGAGATTGGTGATTCGGGACCCACACAAAGCGGCTATGCCCGCACAACATCCTTTGAGAAAAGTTCGACGATTGCTCATAACTCTACCCATCCTTTTTTGGTTTAGCGCTGACGTTACAGCAAAAAGTCCAATCGTGCATACATTACAGTCACATCTTGGAGCGCAGGCGTCTCGCCTGCATTATATGTTGATGCAGGCGTGGACGCCTGCGCTCCAAAAAAGACTTTTTGCCGGATTGTCAGCGCCACATAAATTCGGGTGTGGTGGCGCAAAGCGCCGCCAAATGGGGGATTTTGGCGTTGCGGACTTCGGAATGGAGCTGAATCGTGGGGTTCCGGCCATCCGCCATAAAATCCAACAACGCTTCGTGAGTGCTTTTTGAAATATCACGTTTGAAAACTCGTTCAATCCACCAATCGGCAATCTCTTTGGGTGCCTGCAGCGAAGCGGGAGTGATCGCAATTGAAGGAAAAACAAAACTATATTTGCTGTAACGGTCATCAGCGGTCAACAATGCAATGCGCCAACGTTGGATAAAACCCGCCGAATTCGCCCACGCAGAGATATGATCGGGTGGGCCATCCGGTGTGCGCCACCGGAACAACGGCTGCCCCAAATCACCGACAAATCTTCGAATGCTGAAATTTTCAGGAACCGTGTAAGGGATATCCAACGCGCGCATAAACGAAACCAGCCATTCCAGTGGTGTTTTAAATTTGCTGAAACGGGCCTGTTTGAATTCTTCACTGCGTAACAAATGAAAAAGGGTACGGGTGATTTGATCCGGCTCATTCTTCGTATCGAAAAAGACTTCAGCCGTAGAATCCACAATAGATTCGGGAGGTTCATCCGCAATAAAACGAACACACAATTTGTAGGCGATATGCTTGGCGGTCCCTGGGTGATCCGCCAGCATATTCAATATATCCAATCCATCTTGCAATGGCGCTTGATCGCGGGGAATCTTTTTACCCAGAAAATATTTTTGAAACCGGTCATGATTGTTTCGCTCATACCGGAATTGCCCCCGTTCGGGCGATTCGCTGTCAAAGTCTATGGTCCATCCGGTGAAACAACGGCTGGCTTCATACACATCGTCATCTACATAACCACCCGGCTGATTGTAATGCATCGCTCCCATGGTATGCAGTTCGATTAATTCGCGGGCGTAATTCTCATTAGGACCCCCATTTGTACTGAGATAATTGTCTAAATAATAGAGCATGCAGGGATGTTTGGCGGTGGCGAGCATGGTTAATTCGATTTTGTTCTGATCCGGATCAGTCCTC
>CAZEZQ010000287.1:0-6835 GCA_964516245.1 uncultured bacterium
TTAAAACCAAAGTAGCAGGCAGGATGGTTGTATTGCAAATAGATTATAATGCAGGCGGGGACTTCTGCGCTCCAAATTAAAGTAAATGATTCATAAAGTAATGGAGAACAATATGACGGATTACGTCTTGGTTGTATTGCACAAATTAAGTGATACGTTTGGATATTACGATGTGGGAACGGGTGAAAAACTGTTAGAAAAAGAGACCAATCATTTTCCACATGAACTTTGTCTCTCTCCAAAGCGCGATAAATTGTATATTACTGAATATGGGGTGCGGGGTGTTGAAACCGAAGGACAAGGCGACAACCGGATCGCGGTTTTTGATGTGAAAACCCAGGATAGGGTGAGCACCATCAGCACTGGTGAATACAACCGCCCGCATGGCATTGTGAGCCATCCCAACGGTAAACTGTTTGTGACCAGCGAACCGACCAAACATCTTTTGATATTCGACCTTCAGGCAGAAGAATTGCTGCATGCGGTGTATACCGATCAGGAATGTTCACACATGTGCAATGTCTCACCAGACGGCAAGACGGCTTATACCGCCAATGTATTCTCTAATTCACTAACCGCGATCGATGTGGAAACAGGCAAAGTGCTGCATCACATTCCCGTATTGGAGCGGCCCGAAGGGATGGTGTTTTCGCCGGATGGACAGTTGATTTACGTGGTCAACCGCGAAAGCGCGATTGTTGCGGTGGTGGATGCTGAAAAAGCCGAAATGGTGGGTGAAATCGCAACCCAACCGGGACCAGTGCGCATTGTAATTACACCAGACGGCAAGCGCCTGGCGTTCCCCCTGTTTCATTCTGATGCGGTGCAGGTGGCGGATACGGAAACGCTCGAAGTGACTTATACCATCGAAGTGGGCAAGCAACCCGCAGGCACTTGCATGTCACGCGATGGGAAGCTGGTGTTTATGTCTTGCGAGGTCGAAAACGCCGTGTATGTATTCTCGATGGAAGACAACAAGGTATTGAATGTGATTCAGACCACCAATGGCCCCGATTCGATGGTTTGTTTGGATGGGCATGAGTTGAATTGAATGTGTGCCTCTCTGCCCAGGCTTGAAAGGCTGGGCTATTGGCTTTCAGTCCCTAACGGGACGTACAACTTCAGTGATTTGGTTGAATGTCACGAATAAATTTCTTGTTGTGTTAGAAATGATTGTTGTGTTACTTCTTGCATTGGTCTCGTGAGATATAATCTTTTCATTATGCAAACCGTGCTTGAACGCATTCAAAATTATTTGGGATTGGTTCGGTTTAGCCACACCATTTTTGCGTTGCCATTTGCCTTGATGAGCGCGATAGTGGCGGCCAATAGACTTCCCAGCATGTACGAGTTGGTGTGGATTTTGGCTTGCATGGTGACGGCGCGCACCAGCGCTATGACCTTCAACCGCATTGTCGATGCGAAAATTGATGCCCAGAACCCCCGCACGCAGGAACGGCATATCCCTTCGGGAAAGGTAAGTGTTCCCGAAGCGGTTTTGTTGTGGTTGATCATGTCGGGATTGTTTGTTTACAGCGCCTACCGGTTGAATTGGCTTTGCTTTTATCTCTCTCCACTGGCGTTGTTGATTATTTGCGGGTATTCGTATTTCAAACGGTTTACTTCAATGGCCCATGTCGTGTTGGGGCTGTCGTTAGGCCTTGCGCCGCTGGGGGCCTGGTATGCCATCACTGGTGTGCCCACTGCTTTGCCGTTGCTCTTAAGCGCCAGCGTGATGTTTTGGGTGGCGGGGTTCGACATTATCTATGCGCTGATGGATGAAGAATTCGACCGCAAAATGGGTTTGCATTCTATCGTGGTGTGTTATGGGCAGACGAATGCCATGAAGATCGCATTTGGCTTGCACCTGTGCAGTGTGCTGTTTGCGGCTGCGTTTGGATGGGCGACAGAACTAGGTTGGATTTATTACAGCGGCGTTTTGGCATTCGCCGCTTTAATCAGCTACGAACATTCTATAGTGAACCCGGGCGATCATAAAAAAATCAATATGGCGTTTTTTCACATTAACGCGATTATTAGTGTTGGATTGTTTTTGTGTGCGACTGTGGATGTGTTTGTGTGAGAGGAAATAGATTACCAGTCCCATTCTTCTTCATCCCAGCTGGAGAGAGATATATCATCATCTAAAAGATCATCATCTTCTCCTTCTTCAACCATTTTTTAAACGCTTCAGCCCATCCTTCTCGTGGTTTGCGGGCAGGTGTAATAATCAACTCTCTGTCTTTTACTTGTAATTTGACTTTGTCATTAAAACCACATTGTTCTATCACGATTTTGGGTATGATTATTGCGCTCGAATCTCCAATACGTATTATGTTTGTTATCAAATAACACCTATAAACTACAATCAAATTATAATATCTTGTTTGTTGAAATTTGCTTAAACAAGAGCCCGGCTCGGCGGGAGCCTCGCCACGGCGCATTTTCAACCTCGCTCCTAACAGCAAAATCTCTTAAGTTAATGACATTGGGTTTGAAGGGCGTTGCGGTCTATGATCTTACTTGTATCAGGCATTCTCAACACTCCCCTAACCCCTCCCAATCTTGGGCTGATCTTTACCCATAAGTTTGGGGAACGTTTTTTGTCCCCCCTTATTAACAGTGATTTATAAGGGGGGGATTATACCATTTTATGCTTTTATTTCTACCTGTATCTTTACCTCTCACTATCATTTTCCGCCATATTTTATTTGACCCATTGGCGGGATTCGTCTATTCTATATTCCACATTCCAATCAACAAGGAGACTCCTATAATACTGTTCCAAGACGACAAAGTGTTTTTGCATGGCTCGCAAGGCCAGCTGGAAGTCCCTTCCAGTGATGAACTTCTTCTCAAATTCGCCATGATCTTTGAGGGCGAATGCGAAGGATTGGGCAAACGGGCCGCGGCCGAAAAGTATGGGTATTCCAAGCAACGGTATTTTCAATTGCGCACTCTCTTACAGCACCAGGGAATTCTGGCCCTTCAAAGTCACAAACGGGGCCCTCGCACCAATTACCGCCGCACCGAGGAAGTGGTCCGGCAGGTCATTCGCCACCGCTTTCTGGATCCGGATGCCTCCGCCCAGGTCATCGCCCAAAAGCTGAACCAGGCGGGATGGCCCATCAGCATCCGCAGTGTCGAACGCATCATTGGCGAGTACGGCTTGCAAAAAAAAACTCCACACGTTTCGTCCTCACTCCTCTCCTTGTAACGTTGATATTCAGCAAACCCGCGCCTGCAAGAAACCGGTTCCGGCCGATCCTATCCCACACGCTGGCATATCGAAGAGTTCTTCAACGCTAACCAGGCTTTGGGATGGAAGCGCGCCGGAACCCTCAATCTCCATATTCGATACGGACAAATGACTTGCGCCTTACTCGCCCAGGCCGTCATTCACCAACTCCGCCAGCGATTGGGGGCGCCGTTTGACCAGTGGGATGCCGAGCATCTGGCTAAAAGTTTCTTCACCGGCTAGGAAGGCGATGTTCGCGTTCACAATGACACCATTCTGGTCACGTATTACAACGCCCCACAAGCGGAACTTCTTCGCCGTCATTATGAACAGTTGCCCGCCCGCTTGCAAAATGAAAGCATTGATCCCCGGATCCCCTGGCTTTATGACTTAAAACTGGACTTCCGATTTAAGTAAGCTTATTGTCTAATTAATTCCCCCTTATAAATCTCTGTTGATAAGGGGAGAACTTCAAAGTTCACATTTTGTGGGTAAAGATCAGAATGAAATGGGGCCTGCGCGCCGTGGTGTGGAGGTTAGGAAAGGGTTAAAATTGAACAATCTCATAATCCTGCCTAACCAATCTGATCAACAAGTATGTTTCCAACCAAAAATAATTGAAATGTTACCATTTTAGAGGCAGACACCGAGTCTGCCCCGAACGCTTGATATGACCAATCTTTAAACCATTTTGACCCACAATTAACACACCCAAGATTAACACCCAAGCAAAATTCAGACCGCATTTACTACGTCAAATTTTTGATTTGTCAACCCCATTTTCAAAATTTTTTCAAAAATTTTTTCTCTGTGTAAAAAAAATTTTTTTTACTATTTGTTTTTGTAATTGACTGTTATAATTGATTTTATAAAACAGTTTCCAAGTATCGTTATGTGTCTTCCGTTGACAATTCTCATTTAGCCAAGTATATTTTGGCATGAAAATTTATTGGGAAATCAACTTTTTTATACAATTCTAATTTTTTAATTTATGGTGAATGAGGCTCTATATGGAACAGCGATTACAGCTGCAGCAAAAAATGTCCCAGCGTCTGATCATGACGCCGCAAATGCAGCAGTCCATCCAGTTGCTGCAGTTATCTACACTCGAATTACAAGATCTCCTCCAGCAAGAAATGGCAGAAAACCCTATGCTGGAAGAAGAAGACTATCCAGAACCCGATCAGAATGTGGAGGAATCTCTGAACGGTTCTGTTGAAGATACGGAAACCCCAGTTGCCGACATGGTCGATACTGGGCGGATTGAATTGGATGAAAACTGGGCCGATTATTTTGCCGACAGCAGTGACCTTGGCCATGTGGGCAATGGCACTGCCACCTACGGCGGCGAAGAAGAAGATGAAATGCAAATGCAGTTGGCTCACGAAGAGAGCCTGAAAGATCACTTGCTTTGGCAACTTGGCGTTACCACCCAAAATGAAATGCAATACAACATAGGTGAATACATCATTGAACAATTGGATGAAAATGGATTTCTCCCGATCCCTCTTGAAGATATTGCAGAAACCTTCGATCAACCCGTCAAAGAAATTGAAAATGTTCTTGAAATCATGCAAGGCTTCGATCCACCCGGCATCTGCGCCCGCAATCTCTCAGAGTGTATAGAAATTCAATGCAAGCAATTTGAAATTGATGATGACGATATTATCGAAGTCATTCGCCACCATTTGGATAGCCTTGAACGGCGCCGGTATAAAGAAATCGCGCGGGCGTTGAATGTAAGCGAACAGCACGTGCAAGAAATCGCCGATATCATCTCCAAATTTGACCCGCGTCCGGGCCGCCAATACCGCATGGAAACCATTGAATACACCACGCCGGACGTATTTATCGAAAAAGTGGATGGAGAGTGGCAAATTCGCGTGAATGACGACGGTTCTCCCCCGCTTCGCATTAGCCGCAAATACCGCGAAATGCTGCAACACAGCGATCAAATCACCAATGAAGAATATGATTTTATCAAGAAAAAATTTCAATCGGCCATTTGGTTAATTCGCAACATCGAACAGCGCAAACGTACCCTCTACCGGGTCACCAAGGCCATTATGGATAAACAGATAGGCTTTTTGGAAGAAGGCCTGACCGGACTACGGCCCTTAAAACTTCGCGACATAGCAGACGAATTGGGGATCCATGAAGCGACCGTTTGCCGTGTGGTCAACAAAAAATACGTGCAAACCCCCCGCGGCCTGTTTGAACTGAAATACTTCTTCTCCACCGGGTTGGATACCTCTGCCGGTGGAGATGATATGTCTGCCAAAAGCGTTATGGAGATTATTCGCAATCTCATTGAAGATGAAGATGATCACAAGCCGCTTTCTGATCAGAAAATAACCGAAATTCTTCATCGCGATCACAACTTAAGCATTGCCCGCCGCACCGTGGCCAAATACCGGGAAAAGATGGGCATTCTCCCCACCAGCAAACGCAAACGCATTTGATTAATTTCTAACATAAATCTTATATTCATACTCCAACGTACGGCTTTCTTCTTTCCCCGGCTCCAATTCAAGATTCCATACCAGTTGAGAGCGTGGATTCACCATACGCAATCCTTTGGCCAGTTTTTTTACTTCCGGCTCTCCATCTGTCTTGGTGACCTCTCCGCTCACCGTTTTGGTGATTTCTAACTGTATTTCTTTTTCTGAATAATTGGTTAACGCCATTTCACCACGGATCGTAACCAGGTCGTAATTGTCGCTGTAATAGCGAGCCGCGTTGGGTTCCCGCTCGATTTCATATTCGTTATGTTCGGCTTTAATCGATGCGGCTTGTGTGATTTTGAGCTCGCTGCTCGCCCCTGGTGGAGTAAAGTTTAACGTATCTTGACCCAAAATCCGGCTGCCTTTTACAGTCATAGCTGGTGCTGTGGTCCAAGGCCGTGATGTATCATTGGTGAGTTTTAGTGTATGCCAAATTTCGGGCCGGTCCTGCTCGGCCTGTTGTTGCTGGTAACGGTTGTTTTGATCTACATAGTCTGGAATATCCCATGTGTAGAGATGTTCGTAATCCACTTCAGCAGAAAACAATGGGAAATACCCCCGTTCACCTTTTTTCAAGGTAACTTCATTGAGCTGGTAAAAGAATAAATCCTCCTCCGTTTCACCATGAACTGGCGTATCGGGCATCGAAGGTGCAGAAAAATCTGCAGCTAACATAACCCGTTGTCCAACCATCGTGTTTGAAAGGGCTCGTGCCCTTCTCTCACCGCGACGGCTGTCATCTTCAATTTGGTTGAGCAATTGCGCAAGCGGGTTGAGTGTAAATGCCCCATCGACATTGGCGTATTGTATATGCGGAAAACCGGTTATAAGTTCCACCTCGGTATCTTCCATAGGGAATAAATCATTCAAAACAATCGCTTTGGCCGAGAAGTCGGCTTCATCCTCATCTGAGATATCCACTTGGTAACTTGGCGACCAAGATGCGCCTTGGGCCAAAAAAGTAATATATACATTCGAATCTGGGCCGCCGGTTCTGCCACTGGCTTCGAACTCTATTACTGGAGTTTGTTCTTCATGCTTGATCTCAAAGCGGGCGTCATCTTTTAAGAAACGCATGGCCTGCACCCAATGG
>CAZEZQ010000288.1:0-6830 GCA_964516245.1 uncultured bacterium
ATGAACTTTTGGAGATGCTGCATTGGTCGTATCAAGATGTGCGCCGGACCTGGTTTTATCTGGACAACATTTTGGATTGGTATGATGAATTCAACCAGGCGCGAAATGACGTGTATCACAGCATTGGTTTATTGAATGGCAATCCGTTTTCCAAAATTCCGGCCAGCACGGGGATTGAGGGGAAAAACGTGAACGGCGAAGCCTGCACTCTTGATTTGCTAGCCATGCAGGTGAAAGAGGGGCATTCACTCAAAACCGAGCGCATGATTAATCCCAAGCAAAATGAAGCCACGGAATATGGCTCCGCGTTTTCGCGCGCCATGGCGGCGGATTTGGATGGATGTTCGTATGTGTTTCTTTCGGGAACCGCGTCGATTGATGAGCATGGGGCAACCGTGCATTTGGGGGATTCGGAAAAACAGATTGTAAGAACATTGGAGAATTTTGAGTCTTTGCTCGACTCTCATAAAGCCACCTATCAAGACCTGGTGCAGGCCACGGCATTTTGCAAATATGCCGAAGATTTTGATTTGTTTCATAAGATCGCCGCAGACCGGGGGCTTTCAACCGAGAACATTGTCTGTACTGTAGCCGATGTTTGCCGGGATGATTTGCTGTTTGAAATTGACGGAACCGCAATGCTATCAGAAGACAAATAAGGAACCCCATCCATGAAACACCAATCTATTGTCTTCCCTTTCTATAAGACTTCTATTTTGAAGCAAGTCATGTTTGGGTTATTTGGTGGGCTACGCTTCGCTTCGAGCCTAGCCTGTGTAAGCTTTTCCCACAAATGGCCGATAGAGCTTCCCCCCTTATTAAGGGGGGCTAGGAGGGATATTGGGTTTGTGGCTCCATCCAATCCCCCCGGCGCTTGCAGCGCCACCCCCCTTAATAAGGGGGGCAAAGAATCCACAAATGAACTAGTGATTGAAAACACGAGGAGGGGAAGAAAACTTTACAACCCCCTCCTAACCTCCCCCAGGCTTGGGGGAGGAAACACAACGCGACACTGCGGTAGAACGCTACAGTATATTTTCAAACTCGTCTTCCCTTATTGTAACAATCGGCTCGGCGGGAGCCTCGCCCTCCTTTTTTTTATGATCTTCGTTTGTGTTTGTTCCGTTAGTGCATCATCTGAGATTGTGTTTGTGCGTACGCCAGAGAAAAGTTTGGAAACGGTTGATTCTTCTACCTCAATAGAAAGTTATTTCGCTGCCCGCTATGTGAACGGTTCGCATATTGTTCGTGCTGATGTAGACCATCCCCAGCAAGCGCCAGTGAATTTGACGCCTGATTTTATTTCGGCTTGCGACCCCTCGGTTTCGTTTGATGGGAAAAGCATTCTCTTTGCCGGGAAAAAGACAACCAACGGCCGGTGGCAGATTTGGCGGATGCGGCTTAGTGATGGCCGAACGGTTCAGGTGACGAACCGCAAAACAGATTGCATCCAGCCATTGTGGGTGGGTTCGTTGTTTCATTTGAATGACAAAGAACCCACTGGCCGGATTGTATATGTTAGCCGTGAAGTGGATGAGAATGGCAGTGAAACCAACTGGTCACTCTATTCCAGCGATGTTTCGGGATGGAATGAATTGCGGATCACGCACAATTTGGGCGATGATTTCGACCCGGTAGGATTGCCCAATGGGCGAATTGTGTACAGCAGTTGGAAACAAGAAAAGGAAACAGGGCAACCGAAAGGCCGCTTTGCCTTGTTGGGCATTAATAATGATGGGACGGATCTGATGCCCTATTTTGGGAATCATGAATGGCCGTTCTTTCATTTCCAGCCGCATTCGGGCTTGGATGGCCGCTTGTATTTCGTACAGAACGATTGGCCCAATGGATTGCAGGGGGGCCGCTTGGCATCGGTATCGATGCGCAGGCCATTGCACAGCTACCAGAAAATCACAGAAGAAACCGATGGTGAGTTTCTGTTTCCCTGTAGGTTGCCGGATGGCCGGTTGTTGGCAGCACAACGCGAGAAACATAAAGATTCTTCTTACAATATTCTTCAATTCAAACCGGAGAATCCATCACCCCCCACAGTTTTGTTTGATGAACCCGGTTGGCATTTGCTGGATGCACAGTCTCTCGCGGTACGGGATCCAATGCGGGGGCGATCGACAGTCGTCGATGAAACTCAAAATACCGGTGTGTATTACTGCCTGGATGTATATCGCAGCAATATAAAGAACTGGCCCTCAGTAAAGCGTGGAACGGTGAAAGAACTGCGCGTGGTCGAAGGAATTCAACAAAATAATGAAAGACAATGCGCATCATCTGTTACGAAGCGAATCTTGGGGATCGCGCCAGTTGAACCTGATGGATCGTTTCACATTGAAGTGCCGGCAGAAACGCCGCTGAGCTTTCATCTACTGGATCAAAACGGGATTGCGCTGGCCAAGCAAAGCAGTTGGACCTGGGTGATGCCGAACGAGAAGCGGGGATGTATCGGCTGCCATGAAGACCGGGAGATGGCTCCACCCAATATCTTGCCAGAGGCTGTGATCAAACCAGCCGTACAGTTGACATTGCCGCCGGAGCGAAGACGAACCGTGGATTTTGAAAATAACATCCTACCGATTGTCCAAACCAATTGCTCGAATGCGCGCTGCCATGAACAGGGCCAGCCATTCATTGGGAGTTATGAGCAAATTCTCCCTACCATCAAGAAAGGTTCCGCATTGGAATCCAAATTGATTTGGACTCTTATTGGTGACCGGCTTGAAGGCACGGTTCCCAATCCATTCGGTTTTTCTAAAAATGATCATGACTGCCAATATGAACTTGAAGAATATGAATTGCGCCTCTTGATCGAATGGATTGATTTGGGAGCCTCCCAAAATGTAAAACCGGATCAAGATGCGGAACTATGAGGATATCAATATGAAACGTGCCTTTTGGATCTGTGCTTTTTTTCATCTTTTCCCTGCCCTTTTGATATGGGCAGATGAGCCGCTGCCAACATTCGTTGACGTCACCAAGGATGCCGGAATCGATTTTGTGCATAGCATCGGCGATGACGAACTGAGCAACATTGTCGAATCGACGGGGGCGGGATGCGCCTTTTTCGATTATGACAATGATGATGATTTGGATATTTATCTGGTGAACGGGACTTATCTGAAAGAAATCAACCATATTCGCGGGCGCCGTTTGCAAGGCCAGTTGAAAAACCGCTTGTACCGCAATGAAGATGGCTCTTTTGTCGATGTAACTGAACAAGCCGGAGTGGGGGATGAGGGATTCGGCATGGCCTGTGTGGCGGCCGATTATGACAACGATGGGGATAAAGATTTGTTTGTCAGCAATTATGGGGCAAACACGTTGTATCAAAACAACGGTGATGGAACCTTTGCGGATGTGACCGAAGAGGCCGGTGTCATGGATGAGCGCTGGGGCATCGGCAGTGTGTTTTTCGATTATGACAATGATGGCTGGCTTGATTTGTATGTGGGCAATTATTTGGAGTTCGACCCGGAATATCGCTATTACTATGCGGCCGACCAGTTCCCCGGTCCGCTCTCGTATCCCGGCCAACAAGACGTGTTGTATCACAATCGCGGCGATGGCACTTTTGAAATCGCGACCGAGCAGGCGGGATTGACCAACCCAGAGGGCCGGGCGATGGGGGTGGCAGCCTGCGATTATGACAATGACGGCGATATGGATTTGTTTGTCGCCAATGATGCCATGGAGAACTATTTTTACCGCAACAACGGCGATGGAACGTTCACCAATATCGCGCTCGAAGCCACCACCGCCTTCGGCCAAAATGGCGAAGCCACTTCAGCCATGGGGCCGGAATTTGGGGATTTTAATTTGGATCAATTGATGGACTTGATGGTGCCGGATATGGGCTATGGCTGCCTCTATCGCAACACCGGCCAAGGCTATTTCGAGGAAATGAGCGCACGCCTGGGGATGGGAGAAGCCTGCGGGCAATACACCAGCTGGGGGGGTAACTTTTTTGATTTCGAACACGACGGCTGGATCGATATTTTTTTGGTGAACGGCCATGCCCATCGTTTGGACACTATGGAAGATTTGATGCTGCGCAACATGAAGGGCGAACGTTTTGTAGATGTTTCAAAAGAATTGGGCCCCGATTTTCAAGAGAAGTTTGTTGGACGCGGTTCTGCAGTTGGAGATTATGACCGGGATGGGGATTTGGACATTCTGGTGCTGAATTTGAATGATCGCCCACGCTTGCTGCGCAACGACGGGGGAAACCGGAAGAACTGGATTCAACTCAAAGTGAGAGGCCAAAAAAGCAATCGCGACGGGATTGGCGCAGTGATCCACTTGACAGCCAATGAGAAAACCCAAATCCGCAATGTGGTCAGCGCCTCTGGATATTTGTCACAAGGCGCGATGGGGGCGCATTTTGGTTTGGGGGACGCAGAGAGCATTGACCGGATTGAAATTCATTGGCCATCGGGTAGTAAGCAAGCGCTAGAGGATGTAGAGGCAAACCAGGTTTTGCATATTGAGGAACCGGCATCATAGGGAGAAACAACAATGGGGCAACTGTATTATAAAATTATTTATATTGTTTCTATGTTAACAATATCAATCTCCACACAAGCGGCGGACCGGGTGTATTTGGGGGAACGGGTGTGCCGCGAGTGCCATCACAATACCCACCAAAGCAATGCATTCAATCAGTGGCGGTTGTCGAAACATGCGGATGCGTTTGCAGCATTGGCCAAGCCCGAATCGAAAGAGATTGCCCGCTTGTCGGGGATCGACGTAGACCCGTATGAAAGCCCGCAATGCATGGGGTGCCACACCAGCGCCTGGCGGGCGGAAGAGTGGCAGCGGGATGAAACGTTTCACTATGAAGACGGGATCCAATGCGAAGCCTGCCACGGCCCGGCCAGTGAGTATCTGGAGATCCACAGCAAAGGCGATAAACAAGCGAGTCGGGAAGCCGGTCTGGAAATGCCGGGAAAACGGTTTTGCATGATTTGCCACAATGAAAAAGGCACTCATATGGCCGTATTGAAGGTAAAACAATTTGACTATGAAGAGGCTCTGAAAACCATTGCACATCCCGGAAAAGGCGTGCGGCGTGAAACTAACTATCAACCTTTAACCCCCAAAAAAGTAAAAGGCCCAAAATATGTGGGCGTGATGGCCTGCGCGCAATGCCATACCCACAGCGAAACCACGTGCACTTTCAATTCATGGCGGCTTTCGCCCCATGCTGAGGCCTATGCGGTATTGGGCACCGAACGGGGATTGGAAATCGCCAAAGAAGAAGGAGTGGAAGGCAATCCACAAGAAGCCCCCATGTGCTTGAGCTGCCATAGTACTGGTGGTTTGGAAAGCCCGGGACATTTTGTGGAAGGATTTGACCCGGCACAAGGAGTGCAGTGTGAAAGCTGCCACGGTGCGGGTAGTGAGTATATGCCGGAAGCGATTATGCGCGACCCGGTGGCGGCACGGCAAGCCGGTCTCAAAGAAGTAACCCGTGACACTTGTATGAATTGCCATCAACCGGGCATTCATGGGTATGAATTTCAAGACGAATGGCTGGAAAAGATTTACCATCGCGTTGAAGGCCAAATGAGCCAGATGGAACTACCAGAATACAAAACACCTTATGGCTTGGAAATCAGTCAGGATGGCAAACATTTGTATGCCGCGTGTGAAACCTCGGACAGTTTAATCGTGGTAGATACTCAAAGCGGTGAGGTGATCGCAGAGGTTGAAGTTGAGAATCAACCGCACGGGGTATGTCTCTCTCCAGATGATAAACTGGCTTATGTCAGCAATCGCGGATCAGATTCGGTATCGATTGTTGACACCAGAACATTCGAGGTGATTGGCACAATCGCGGTAGGCGACGAACCACACGATTTGGAAACCAACGTAGAAGGTGGCGTATTGTATGTCGCTAATGCTGGGACTTATGATGTTTCGGTCGTCGATCTCAATGCCGGGAAAGAAAGCAAGCGCTTGGCGGCAGCGCGGGGAACCTGGGGAATGGAGCGCTCTCCAGATGGCGAGCGAATCTATGTGAGCAACAACCTCTCGCATTTTGTGAAATTCCGCGAGCCATGCGTCTCAGAAGTTACAGTGATCGGAACCGAAAACTCGTTTGTGCAACATCGTTATATGATTGATGAAGCGAATTTGGCGCAAGGGCTGGCGGTTTCTCCAGATAATGAATTTGCTTTGGTTACTCTAATCCGAACCAAAAATTTGGTGCCCATGACCCGGGTGATGCAGGGGTGGGTGATGACCAATGGGATCGGCGTTTTGTGGAAAGATGGACGCGTGGATCAATTGTTATTGGATGAACCAGAGAAATTTTTCTCAGACCCGGCTGACGTTGTCATTACGCCCGATGGAAAGCACGGCTTTGTGTCGGGAGGGGGGATCAACAAAATCGCAATGATCGATCTCAAAAAAATGAAATCGATTTTGAAAAACGCGGGCGACGATGAGCGTGAGAATGTTTTCCCCAATCACTTAGGACTCTCGATGGAGTATGTGATCAAGCGAATCGATGTGGGTCGAAGCCCACGCGGCATGGTGGTTTCGCCGGACGGCCGCTTCGTTTACGTGGCCGATGGATTGGATGATGCCATCTCGGTGATCGACGTGGAAAAACAAAAACGCACTCGGGTGTTTGATTTGGGCGGCTCCAAAGAAATCACCTTGGCCCGCTATGGCGAGCGGGTGTTCCACAATGCGGATGTGACGTATGGGCAGCAGTTTTCCTGCCATTCATGCCATCCTGATGGACATGTGGATGGGATCACGTATGACATCGAGCCGGATGGGATCGGAGTGGATCCAGTAGACAACCGGAC
>CAZEZQ010000289.1:0-6812 GCA_964516245.1 uncultured bacterium
GGCGGGTGGGTTGCTCTTAAAAACTTTTTCAAAACGAAGAAAGGGCATTTTATGATACGCAAATCCTTCATACAAATTGAATTGGCTTTAATTATTGCCTTGTACTGCGTTTGTTCTCCTGTGACTGTTTGGACCCAGCCTATGGGCCAACGTGTGATCGCATTTACAGATAACTGGCCTGATGATTTAACCCTTAGGATATCTCTTTTTGTTTCAGCAAACGGGAGTGATCAAACAGTAGTAGAAACGCCACCGCCAGAATGGAGTATTACGGATATCAACAACTTTCCTCCGGGTGAAGTGAGTAATGGACAAATCACTTGGAATCCACCTATTCAAAGGCCAGGGAAGGTCTGGGAATTGTTTTATGAAGTTGAACTTCCAGATTTGGATGCGCAAACCTATCATATTACCGGAACAATTAATGGTGAAGAAATACAGGGGATAAAAACATTTAATTCAACCATATTGAATCCGGGCATGCAAACACCCATATACACTGATTTGCAATACAATTATTTGATTTATCTGCCGCCCTCGTATTACGAAAGCGATAAACAATGGCCCTTGATTCTCTTTCTTCATGGCACAGCAGAAAGCGGATCCGATTTAAATGCTCTTAAAGTTCATAGTTTACCGAAACTGGTTGAAACCCCTTTCACCATCTATTCGCTGTTTGATTCCTTCGAATTTCCCTTCATCCTGGTGTCTCCGCAATCGCCCGCATCAAGAAATGAGTTTTTTGAAAATAAACATTTGTTGGATGTGTTGGATCATGTGATTCACATTCGAGAATTCAATGTGGATACGAGCCGCATTTATGTGACGGGAATGAGCATGGGGGGCTTTGGGAGCTATCATTTTGCTTTTGAGCATCCCAATATCCCCGCTGCCATTGTTCCGGTTGTTGCAGCTGGGATTCCTCAGGAGTTCGTGGAATCATTTCCCTCTTACGATATTGCCGCAACCCAGCCAGAACCTCTTGTGGATATGCCAATCTGGGCGTTTAACGGTGGCCGCGACCAATTTATTCCAGTAGAATTGGCAAGAGAAATCATAGACCAGGTCAATGCCCTGGGGGGCAACGCAAAATTCACCTTGTTTCCCGAAGAAGGCCATAATGCGGATCCCGCCTATCAGACACGGGAACTTTATTCATGGCTGCTTGAGCAGCAAAATCCAAACTCGCCTCTGAAGGCCTCGGTTCGGCAGTGGCAGTTGTTTGAGTAAAAACCTGAATCGGACATTCAGCAGAGCTATATAAAAACGATCCGGCAAAAAGCACTATTATGCCTTAAGTGATTGTACATATTGTGATGCAGGCATCTTGCCTGCACTGTATTTTGTTGCAGGCTAGAAGATCGCACCACAATTCAAGACTTTTATGAGTTGTCTTGTTTTCACTGATGGAAGTTTTGACATATTAAATGTTGACTTCCAGTTGGCGTAATCCAATGAAGCGAGAATGGATTTCAGGTTTTTTTACTTCGAAATAATGTTCAATGGCTTCTTTGGTTCGGCCTATCAATTCATCGTATGTTTTGCCTTGCGTATGGCATCCTGGCAATTCAACCACATCGGATAGCAAAAATCCGTCTTCGCCTTGTTCAATGATTATTGTGAATGTTTGGCTCATTTGCCTTTACCTTTTATCTGTTTTTAGACTCATTTTGCTTAATTCTATTCGTTTTGTCCAACTCAATCTCCATCAAATCTTCGATTTCCTCTTCGCTCCCATCGGGCCAGGTGATGTGCAGAGATTCAATTTCTTCATGATCACCAAGGCCAAATGTCAGCGCCAATTCGCTTTGGCTTAGATACGAAGAGCCGGTACGCACCATTTGCATTTGGGTTGTTCCCCCTGCGGTGACGCGCACTTCTGCGCCAATGGCGTCTGTATTGGGTGGATTGCCAATCAGTTTGATGCGCAGATGGTGGTTGAGCAATGCGGCATTCTCATTGCGCAATAACCGCGCGGGACCGTTGCATTCGGTGAAGAGTAAATCCAAGTCGCCATCCAGATCGATATCGCCATAGGCCAATCCACGCCCAACCATAGGCTTGGCGAAGCCGTCTCCCACCCGGTAGGTTACTTCTTCAAAGCGTTTGCCGCCGCGGTTGAGAAAAAGCTGCGGGGGCTGGGCGTGTTTCACTTCTTTTTCGACTTTGTGGATGTCGGGCTCGATGTGGCCATTGGCCAGCGCCAAGTCTAAATACCCATCCAGGTTGTAATCAAAAAACACCAGGCCAAAGGTTAACGAGAGCAAACTGGGCCGCGAGATACGCGCCCGGCCGGCCGCGTCCACAAAAAACAAGGTGTTTTCCATGTTATAAAGTGAAACCGGTTCATGGCTAAAGTTTCCAATGGCAATCGCGGGAGTTTCCCGGTTCCAGCGCGCCACATCGATACCCATGCCCGCGCGGGCGCGCCCGTTTTCGTCATAGGCGACACCGGCAGTGAGTGCTTTGTCTACGAAGGCGCCATCCTGCTGATTGACATACAAGTTATTCGGTTGGCTGTCGTTGGACACCGCAAAATCGAGATATCCATTGCTGTTGAAATCGAATATGGCGATTCCCAGTGATTTCCCCTCGGGGTTGTACAATCCAGCTTGTTGGGTCACATCTTCAAACGTGCCATCCCCTTGGTTTTGATATAACAGACAGGTTTGACCCTGGTACAAGTCGGGGGTAGTGAATGACTTTCCCATCCCATCGCGAGTCGTGTAAATATCATTTTCGATCGACCATTCTATGTAGTTGCAGACCACCAGGTCGAGATCGTGGTCTTTGTCGTAATCAAAAAACGCCGCACCGGTTGACCAATAATTGTAGGTCCGGCCTTGCTCATCTTTCCATTGCGGGGATTGTAGACCCACTTTATTGGTATGATCGGTGAACGTTCCATCGCCATTGTTTTCAAAATACCGGTTGCCATCAATGGCGGCAGTGATAAACAAGTCTTGATCGTGGTCGCCATCCACATCCGCCATGGTGCAGCCCATGCCGTAAAGCGAAATATCCAAGCCCGCTTGTTGAGTTACATCCGTAAAGCGCCCGGTTCCATCGTTTTCATACAAGGCGCAGGTAGCGGCTGGTTTGTTTTGGTCTTCTGGAGCGAAATAGCGGGAGTTCACCAAAAAGAGATCCAAGTCTCCATCGTTGTCGTAATCAAAGAATCCACCACCCGCGCCCATGGTTTCGGGCATATATTTTTTGCCTGAATAGCCCGCGGTATGTTTGAAATCAATGCCCGCTTCTTTTGTGATGTTTTCAAACGTGATAGGCGGCACTTCCGGCAGCGGAGTGGGTGTGGCCATCGAATACAACTCCGGTTCAGGCGCAACCGGCTCAGGCGTTTCTTCCTTCCCGCAATGTGCAAACAGCAAACTGAACAAGAGCAATATAAAAAGACATTGTTTATGATATAACGATGCGCTCCCCATCTCTCTCAGAGAAAGAATGTGTTTTGTGGGAGATGTTGTTATACCCCCCTTATTAAGGGGGGTAAGCGCCGCAGGCGCTGGGGGGATTTGGCGCATGAGGAAACTATGATCCCCCCTAGCCCCCTTTATTAAGGGGGGAACTCGTTGATCAAAGTGTTGTAGATTACAATCAATGTTGACGGCTTTGAGTTTTTGCTTTATTTCCTGCCAGGGACAAACGTCAATAGCCCAGCCTTTTGCGGTTGGGCAGATGGTCCATAAATTTATAATTGCTTTCCATACAAACATAGAATGATCCTTCGAGTGTTTTGGTCTCACAAACTTGTTTCAATGTCAATCTTATTTCTGCGAGAGGGTCTGGCTTGGTGTTAAATCGTACACATGCAACGGTTGGCTTTTCTTGTTGATTTCAGGGTTTTCCAAACGGAACTTTTGGGTAACCTCACGCGCCGATTCATCCACCTGGTATTTGCGGTAGGCTTTTTCTGCTTCTTCCGCTTTTTCGGTTTCGCCCAGAGCGCGATAGCACAACATGCGATGGTAATGGGCAGTTGATTCTTCGGGATCAATGGCCAAAAGTTTCATATAGGCTTTAAGCGATTTCTTGTATTCGCCATTAAGATAATGAGTGCGGGCCAGCTGTTTCCAAGCCATGCGGTCTTCGGGATAATAAGCCAGTACCCGCTCGAAGGCATAGATGGCCTGGCCATACAAGCCTTCTTTTTTCTTGGCCAGCGCCCAAAACCAGGCGGTTTGCGGGTCGCCCGGTTCGAGGATTTCGCATTCGCCCAGCAGGCGGTAGACATCATCCAAGCGGCCTTCTTGAAGCGCCACCCGCGCCAGGTTGCGCGGGCCATCGACGGCCTTGGGCTGCAACTTCTTCACTTGTTCAAAGGCCCAATCTGCCGTACGCAAATCTCCCTGCAGCAAATTGGCGATCCCGTAATCGTTAAACCGCATCCAATCCGGGCGTTCGTCAAATGGGTTGTTCCACTTGATATCCTGTTTTTCACTGCCGATGGGTATCTCCACTTCGGATTCTGAAATTTTGACGATAGGCAAATTGGGGACTTCTTTGCCTTCAAACTTGGGCAAATTCGGCAGCCGTTCATGAGAGAATACAAATTCTGTATAGTGCCGGTTAAATTTGCGCCAGTTTAATGTGGCTTTGATTTTCATACTTTGATAGGGCCAATGCTGGGGGATCACAAAGCGGTAACGCGCCGCATTGGCTGTGCCCGTTTCGATTAGGCGTGAATAAACCACCACATGAAAATCCTGCGGGTTGCGGTTGAGCGCCGGTTGGCTGTTTTTGTCGACAAACAACACATTGTAGAAATGCGCTTCGGGGTCGACATAACCATCTTCATTCAATTCGCCACTGCGCAAAAAAGGTTCTCCATTCGGGCCCATGACCTGAAAGTCTATCCAGCTTTCATTAGAATCGTTTGTGCCGCCGGGGAAGGTATGGCCTACGCTGAAATTGCGCACCACAACATCCACCTGAATTTCTTCACCTAATTCAACGGCAAACTCTTTCGACGCTTCCAAGGCGATGGGGCCGCCACCGGTGAGTTTGCGGATGGCAAATACATCTACAATCACTGAACCTTGCACAAACTCTTTGATATATTCGACCGACTCATCATCACCGCGAATGTAGGGGAGAGCATTGTTTACAGCGAGAAACCGGTGTGATTTCACCATTCCATCTTCTGCCGAAACATCCGGTTTGGCGACCTTTTCCATCGGCATGTGGCAATCCTGGCAACTGCGCTTGTTGGGTGGTTCGTAAAAGGTGCGCGCCGCGTTGTGCGCCACCCCGCTGTTGTGCCAGGCGTCGTAATCATCCTGGCCGCGCAGCCACTTGTAATTGTTGATGGGTGTATCGAGCGATACCTTATGGCAGGTCATGCAAAATTCTGACGCGCGAAAAAACGGTTTCAGCATTCGGTTTTTGTGTACAGTGGGTTTCGATTTCAACACCATATCGTGCAGCTGCCGCCCCAAGCCCGATTTGTGGCCGGCAAACAAATAGGGCGAAGGTTGCCCGTCTGAAATGTTGTAGTTCCCATTGGCTTCTTTGCCGTGAATTTTGTCGATGGCATGGCATGAAAGACAGGTCAATCCGGCCTGTGACTCCGGCCAGAGTGGGTCGATATCATCCCGCATTTTGCCCGCAAACATCAACACCGGGTCGTGGCAGGCGCCGCACCATTGGCTGCGTACTTTTCCGTTTTCTTCTTCGCGAATGCGGTCTACGCTGGCCTTGTAAAATGGATTGTTGAATGATGAAAAGCGGTGCGTCGAACGCGACCATTGCTCGACGATCCCTGCATGGCAGCGCGCACAAGTGGCCGAACCCATTGAATCGTTTACCACGAATCCATATTTCTCCAAATCTTTTTCGATTAATTCGGGGTTGGAGACATCTTCACGAGTCAAAGTGCGGCGGGGCAATGGATTGCCTGAAGTTGTTGTAGAAGGCGAGGGGAAAAAGAAACTGTCTTTTTCGCCGATGTTGCCTGGATCAAATGGAATATAGGGGTCATGAATTTCTTCGGTGGCTTCTGTGGAGGCAACCGTTTTTTGGGCATTGGCGCTGTGAATGCCCATCAAAAGCGCAAACACAACTACCAAAACCCCCATGCCGACCGCGAGTTTGCGCATGGCCGGGGCGGATGAAGAAACCCAGCGGTGCCCAATGTAAGCCAATACCACCACAACCGCCATGATACGATGTGAATAAAAGATCCAACGGTTTTGGGTGCTGTTGGCTTCGGTTAAGATGAACAAGCCTGAAAAGGTGAGCAGCGCGAGAATCGCGACCAAGGCGCCGCCATACATCTTAGCTTTTCGATTGGGGATGCTGAGTATTGTTTGCAAATGCATCGCTACAAACACCACAACCAGCGCCATCAGCGCGATGCCGCCGAGAATGTGGTAAAGCAGCATGGATTGGTAAAACTTCGACAGTGAACCGCTGGTTTCGTCAAAATGGGGATTCTCGATCGGCTGGGTTCCCGCCATGCCGTAGGTTGAGGTTTGGTAGCGTACTTCTTTAACAGTATTATCTTGCTCGTGGGGTGAAGTTGTAAATAAATAGGCTGAATTCGCCACAAAGAATACTGCAAATGCCAAACCGAAATAGAAAATGTATTTCTGGGTTGGAGTTAAATAGTGCATAACCTTCCTCCGCCAAGAAGCACTTGAGATGAAAAGAGAAATTGAATGAATCGAATTATGAATATCCGGCAAAAAGTCCGATCTAGAAAACGACTACATAATATATAGCAACACGGCTAACCAACATGCACTGTATGTTGTTGCAGGCGAGGACGCCCACCAAGGCGCGTCTATGACCTG
>CAZEZQ010000290.1:0-6786 GCA_964516245.1 uncultured bacterium
ATTGATGCTTGGCAACGTAATTCACGGCGCACATCACCACATCGATCTCATCGCGTTCCATAACCGCTTTCCACCGGCTGGGGTAGAGGTGGCCGGATACACCGATGTACTTGATGAGGCCTTCAACCTCTAGCACTAAGTTGAATTTTCTGTCACCATTCATTTAAAAGCGATTTGAAATTGATGTAAAGCTTTAAATTAATCTGTCAAATCAGCATTCAATAAGGAGGAAAAGAACATGTGGAACACTCGTCTTATAGGATTGTGTATTATCGGAAGTATGTTGTTGATTGGAATGTCTGTACCAGCCAATGATGAATTTGATTTTCAAGTGGTGCGTATCAATGAGCCAGCCAATATGTGGTGGGCGCGGACGGCTGTCGATATTAACGGTGATGGCCTGTTGGATTTGGCGCTGCAAGACAACAACGCTCACGGCGGTTGGTTGGGTTGGTTTGAGGCGCAAAACAACGGCAAAACCTGGGTGAAACATGTTATTGCAGAAAAGACGCCCAATGGCAACACTTTCGCCAGCGGTGATTTGGATGCCGGTGATATCGACAACGATGGTGACATCGACATCTTGGGCATCGAGCACCCAGGTGAGTGGGATGATGGCGGCGCCGATTCAATTGTATATTGGTATGAAAACCCCAGTTGGCAATCGCATAAAATTGGAACCATCCCCGATTTTGTCAAAGATGTGAATCTGGTGGATTTGAACCAGGATGGAAAATTGGACCTGGTTGGAATCACATTCGAAAGCAATTCACTGACCGTGTTCCGGCAGGACCAGCCGAACAAGTGGGAAGTTGCAGAATCGCAAACAGTAAAGAATCTTCATGAGGGGATGGATGTCGGTGATATTGATGGAGATGGTGATATCGATATTGCCGCCAATGGGTATTGGCTGGAAAACCCAGGCGCCGATATGAAGGACGATTGGATCATACGCAGTGTGAACGATAAATGGCACAACCAGGACGGCGATTGGTCGAGAAACGCCACCAAGCATTTTTGCCGCGATATTGATGGTGATGGCCGAGCTGAAATCTTTATCACCCATTCTGAACGGGCGGGGTATCCACTGGCGTATTACGACTCGGAGAATCCAAAAGAAGGGGAATGGGAAGAACACATCATCGCCAAAGAATTGGTTGCCGCACATACCTTGCAGGTTTTTGACATGGATAATGACGGGGATCAGGATGTATTGGCGGGGCTCAATAAGAACCGCGCGAAAGGTTTGGGCGAAGAAACCTTTCCGGTGAATGTGTATCTCAATGATGGCTCCAACCAGAAATGGAAAGTGGTGACATTAAGTGAAGATGGCATTTACAACGGCCAGGCTGCCGATATTGAAGGCGATGGCGATATGGACATTATTCGTTTATCCACCCACAATGCGGAAGTGTTGGAAGTTTGGTTGAATCAAGCAGACTGACACAGTCCATCGGTCAGATGTTGGATTATTCAACAAATTAAAAAGGATGATTTTATTCTTGTTTAGGGCCGTGGAATTCAATTTCTCAAATTGAAATTCACGGCCTGAATTTGTTTATCCATAGATTAGCGACATCCTGAATCATGATTGAGATTCGTGTATAATGTGTGCCTTAATAAACGAATGTTATGAATTGAGGGGAAACAATGGCAAAATCCCGTGAAGACGCTATCGAATTTGACCGGCGTCAGTTCGCCAGCGATAACTATTCGGGCATGTGCCCCGAAGCCATGCAGGCTCTGGTCGAAGCGAACGAGGGGCATGCGCCCTCGTATGGGATGGACCGCTGGACACGTCTGGCGGCGGATGGTTTGCGCGAACTCTTTGAGTGTGATTGTGAAGTGTATTTTGCCTTTAACGGAACCGCATCAAATTCGTTGGCCCTGGCGACCTTGTGCCGCTCGTATCACAGCATTTTGTGCCACCACTGTTCACATATCGAAACCGATGAGTGCGGTGCGCCCGAATTCTTTTCCAACGGAACCAAAGTACTTCTGGTGGGAGGAGACCAGGGCAAGGTCTCGCCTGAAGGCTTGGAGCATTGTATTCTGCGCCGCAGCGACATTCATTATCCCAAACCGCAGGCCATCAGTTTGACCCAAGTCACCGAATTGGGTACGGTCTATACGACAGAAGAATTGAGCGCGATACACGAAATCGCTTTGAAATACAAACTAAACATCCACATGGATGGGGCGCGTTTTGCCAATGCCCTGGCCTCGCTGGATCTCCCACCGAAAGAAATCACATGGAAGCGCGGGGTGGATGTGCTTTGCTTTGGCGGGAGCAAAAACGGCATGGCAGCTGGAGAAGCCGTGATCTTTTTTAACTTGGATTTGGCGGAAGAGTTTGATTACCGCTGCAAACAAGCCGGCCAGTTGGCCTCGAAAATGCGTTTTCTGGCCGCCCCCTGGGTGGGGATGCTGAAAAATCAAACCTTCTTAAAACATGCCAAACGGGCGAATGAATGCGCCCAATATTTGGAAAGCTGTTTGAAGGGAATCGAAGGGATCGAGTTTTTGAATCCAGTCGAGGCCAATTCGGTGTTTATCCGTCTTTCTGAAGATGTGGCCACCCGGCTGCATGAGAAAGGATGGCACTTTTATAATTTTATCGGCGCAGGGGGCAGCCGCTTCATGTGCAGCTGGGATACCACCGAAGACGATATCAATCAGCTGGTGCAAGATATAAAATCAGAGATGATGTGATTAACTAGATAAGACAATTCGGCAAAAAGTCTAAACGTATATAAATTATAGTTACATATTGGAGCGCAGGCGTCTCGCCTGCACTCTATGTTGTTGCAGGCGGGGACGCCTGCGCTCCAAAAAAGACTTTATGCCGGATTGTCAGATAAATGTTTGCGGGCACGAATTTTTCATGTTGAGGGATGGATCATGTTTAATCGAAGATATCGAGTCAGTATTTGTTTTCAGGGTCCTGAAGGTACGGGAAAAACCACTCTTATTCGAAACCTCCTTCGTTCAACACGTACGCAAAACTGGTTGGTGTGCCGAATTCAACCAGCCTCTTCACCGGAAGAGGAAGGGAAGTGGACTACAACCGAAGAAACGAAATTGATCGAGAGAGAAGGCGCCCATCATTCTAAGGCCTATTACAAACCTGCTGATTTGAAGGTGGTTGACAACAATTTCTGGGATTCTGATTTTATGCAGAAGGCTTCGGATGCGATCGCTTTTGAGGGAAAAACTCCATGGGGTATTGAAGGTGATTTGTATGTGCATGTTATGCGTCCCCTTGAAGATGGCGAGGAGTTAGTCTCTTACGGCGATGTAGAGGCGTGCAAAATAAATGCCAGAGAGTATTTGGAGATGTTTGGAATCAATTTGCCTGAAGATCTCCACGTTCTTTCTGAAGAAGAACGTGAATTAATCGATCAGGAAATAGAGGAATCTCAGATAGAAGAAGAAATCATTGAGGAAGAGTCGTTTGAAATTCCAGACCATATCGGTGAAGCGCTTATCTGTGCGGCGAAGGGAGAGCCAATGCCGTTAAAACAGAAAGCTTGGAAGTTGAATCCGAAGCATGAAAATCTCGAACGATGCGGGTTGATCGTCGTCAACATCCACAATGAATCAGAGCGGCCCGCCGCAGAGCGAACGATAGAGAAAATGAAAGAGTTGAAGTCCAATCCGGAACTGCGAAAAGCGATTTTGGGACACCGCTATGAACTGCTTCGAAGAACGTTTCTCATCGCTAACCTTCACGACCCAAAAGATCCCCAACTGAAAAAAGCATTGGCAAGGATCAAGAGAGTGGTTAGAGAGAATGTTGAAGAGGTGGAAGACTCTTTCTTCTTATAAGGGTGCTTCCACTTTTTTGTTGAAGAAACTTAAGATGACTGCGACCACTATCATCCAGAATGTTGCTACGGCACCGATGACAATGGTGTCAAGATTACAATACAACCATTGCCAATTTTCGGGCAAAGTTAGAATGTCTGCACGCACGAAAGTTCCCCAGGAGATGATGGCGATGCTGATGGCAATGACAAAGATCCCCTGCCAGAAGTTCAAGCGTACCCTAAAAAAAGCCAGCAAAAACAGCCCGAGAATTCCTCCGCCGAATATTCCGGAAATAGTCCACCATACATCCAGGGCGTTTTCTGCTTGAATCATCAACAAAGCGAAACTGGTCCCCAATACGCCCCACACCACTGTAGCGGCCCGCAAGAAGAAAATGCTGTTGGATTCGGTGACATTGGGATCAATGAGGCGTTTCCAAAAATCCAGCAGCAAGACGGTCGCCGAACAATTCAAGGCCGAATCGATTGTGCTCATGGCGGCAGCGATAATGGCGGCAATCATAAGGCCTTTCAGAATGGGAGGCACTTGGGTAGCAATGTAATAGGGGAAGACTTCATCGCCTTTGGTAATTTCAGCGGGCAAAACTCCACCGCCCATCGTGTAATGGGCGAACAAGAGTGTGCCTATGTACAAAAACACGGCTTTCATGGGGATATAAATCAACATCGCCACCCAAACGGAGTGTTTGGCGTCGGCTTCGGTGGCTACGGAGGCGTATTTTTGAGTGTAGTTTTGATCGGCGATGAGATTGCGTAGATTTTCAGTAATGCTGAAAACAATCATGACCCAAATCGTGCGTGAGGTAAACGACCAATCCATACTGCCGAAATTGAATTTGCCTTGATTGAAGAGTTCGACAAACTGCACGCTGGGATTGCTCATCACCTGCAGGGTCAGCGCCACCGAACAGAAAATAATGCCGACGATCATCACGGCAGATTGCATCACGTCGGTCCAAACCACCGCCTCCATCCCACCCAGCAGGGTGTAGACAATGGTGATTATGCCGATTACTAGAATCACCAAACCGATGTTCCAAGGGACGAACGAAACCAAGAGCAGCGAGGCCAAATACAAGATGACAGCGGTGCGGCCGATCATAAACAAAACGAATGAAAAAGCGGCATAGAGCCGGGCCCAGATGCCAAGTTTGCTATCCAGATAGCCATATACGGAGATGATGTTTTCTTTGCGGTAATAGGGGATGACATATTTGCATACAACCCAGGCCACGGGGAAAATGCAGAGAGCGAAGATCATCTCCTGCCAGTTGGCATCGAAGGCTTTGCCCGGCGAGGCAATATACGAAATGCTGCTGGTATAGGCGCTCATTACCGCCAGCCCGGCGGCCCAGGCGGGGATTGTACGCCCGGCAACCATAAATTGTTCGGAGGTTCTGCACTTGAGGGAATAATACGCGCCCATCCAAATTAAAACAGCGGCATACAAAACCAACACCGTGATATCGAGTCCACCAAGCGGTTCGATTACCATTCTCCCTCACCCCCAAATTTTTGACGGGCCGCATTTTTAAATTCGGCTCCGGCTTCGTTTATGCTTTGCAAAATTTCCTCCTTGGTTTTCCCTGAGGCCTCGCGGGCGGCGCGGATGACGGTATTGCATTCGTTGGCGTCCATAAAACAAACCGCTTCATATAATTGCTCTTGATCTTCAGGTGGAATGACGAGAAAACCATGCTTGTCGGCATGAATCAACTGGCCTGGCTCGATGCGGCAGCCAAATACCTCGACCGGGCAGTTCCATTTCACGGGAACGCTATAAGCGTGCCCCACACATAGGCGTTGCGCGATGGCCTTGAAACCCGCATTGCACATTTCATCCAAATCGCGAATGGTTCCGTCGGTGAGGGTTCCCACACAACCCAGCGCCCGATGGGTGTTGCTGTTGACCTCACCCCAAAACGAGCCGGCATAGGTGGGTTTGTCTAGATCCTGCACCACCACGATCTTGGGGCCGGGGGCATGGGCTGCATACTCGCGATACTCTTTCCAACTATTCGGGTTGGCTTTTGGATGCTTTGGGTTGCTGGGCTCAATCACCAACGTAACCGCATACCCCACCATCGGCCCCATGTTGGGCATGAAATCGCGGGTTTCTTCAAGATTGAAAAACCCCTGAGTGCGGTCGTGCTTGGTGATTTGTTCCCAACCGTTGTACACGCTGGGAGTGTTCCAACGTTTGAGTTTTAACAAGGTTTCGTGTGATAAAAGTGATTTGTTCATAATAAAAATCTATATTGTCCGCATAGAAACAAAATATATTGAATAAAACCACTGATGAGGGATGGGTTAAGCATATCGAAAATGAAATGCCAGTCAAAGAGCAGGAGAGAAATTTGGTGGAATTTTTTGTCTATAAAGCAATGAGGTAAAAAAGTGTTTGAAATACAAAGAACGTAAAGGACCTAAGGGACAGAAAGGACGGGTATAGCGCAAGGGCAGGCGAACTACGCTTGCCCTTGGCCCCCGATTATTGATCACTCAATATCTTCAATTCTTTCTAAAAACTCTTCTTTATGAATCATCCCGGTGATGGTTTTGCTGGGCAGCCGTTCGCCGTTGGAATTGATGAAGATGATGTAGGGCAAACCGGGGATGTTGTATTTGTCTTGGATGCGGTCATTTTCTTCGGTTTTGTCGGTGAGGTCGACCTTGATATTGACAAATCGCTGCATGGCTTTTTCGACTTCGGGTTTGGAGAAGGTGTAGGCTTCGATCTCTTTGCACACCGTGCACCAATCGGCATAGAAATCGATCATCACCGGTTTGTTTTGTTCTTCGGCTGCAGCCAAACCTTTTTCCAAATCGTGATACCAATTCAGGTTCGATTCGGCCACCACAGTTAAACTACCAGCCATGATATACAAACCAGCGACCGAGAGCAAAACGCCCAATCCTTTGCGCAGTTTTTGCGTCCAATTGGGGGTGTGGAACG
>CAZEZQ010000291.1:0-6765 GCA_964516245.1 uncultured bacterium
GATAGGGTGAGGGGGCTTACTGAATAAAACAAGATGTTTCATACAAGGAGGGCGAGGTTGAAAATGCGCCGTGGCGTGCTCCCGCCGAGCCGTGTCGTTGCCTTTAGGAGGGCGAGGCTCCCGCCGAGCCGGTTTGATTGAACGACTTCTGATTTGCGTAAATAGTATGCGTAACCAATTAAAATTTCAGAACTTACGTGAATGTTTCATAAAAGCAACACTTTAGCAAGGGATGCACAATCAAATATTGGTTGTAGGTATATTCTTTGGCTGCAAATAACCGTTTGAATTGCTCGACCCCTTTTAACCCACCACTGGCGCCCAAATTGAAATACGCAAAATTGCGCTCACAGGCGTCACGAATCATTTCGCACATCAGCAATTTCGGCGCTTGATACTCACTGTATTGACGCAGGCTTGCCCCTGCAAAATATTGAACCTCACCTTTGCCATAAAATAACAAATCGGCTGCCAAGGGAGCCTCTTCTTTTTCGGCAATAAATATAGATGCCTTGCTAGGATCAATGGAACGGAGCCGGTCGAAAAACGCATCAGGCAATGTATCTACCCCATGCCAATATTCACAGGCTTTTTTGTACAACTCTTGCAAAACAATGAGAGCGTGTTTCTGCGTGTTGCGGTCAGATTTCCATACCGTTACGCCTTCCCGTTCGGCTTTGCGAATCGCAGTGCGGGACCGGGATTGAAACTGCTGCCAGATTTCTTCGAACGATTGATTCAAGGGCAGTATGTGGGTGGCGCGTTTTTGCACCTTGGCGTTCTCAATTTCTCCAACAGGAGCAATGGGCGGCGTTGTGATTTTGGCCATGGGACAACGCCATGAAAGCATGTGTCGAATCACTGCTTGAAACTGTTCATTGGGGTGTGGCGCATTGGTAAGAATCGAACCGTACGTCCCCCAAGGGAGAGATTCCAACCGTTTGAACCCTAATAATTTGGGCGTGGCAATGCATGGGAACACGGCTTCACTGCCATCGGAAAACCGAAACCATGTAGTGTAGTTGATAGCCTGGGGAATTGTCTGGCAAAGCAAATCAACCCATTCAGGAGTCTGAAAATACGAATGATATTCTTGATTTTCAAGAATAGCCCGCCACATACCGAGCTGTTGATCTTGTGCGGTACGGCCCCATCCAGTTACTTTCAAGCTCATGATTCGATCACCGAATCTTCTTGTAATATAGACCGCTTGTCGGGGTCAAGAGAAACGGATATAACCCGGATGCCTCCTACCTGTTTGATTTCAGAAGAAACTCCCATTAGTTCATGGATACTGGGAACAATGCTGAGCGTAATTTTTTGTTGCTGGCACAATTTTACAATGGTGTAGAGATATTCTTTTGGTATCTCAGGATCGGCGATCAAGACTTCATCCACCTTGCGCGCGGGCAGCAGGCGCTTGAGATCGTCTATGGTTCCCAATATGGGGATGGCGGAATTGTTGGCGCTTTCAGATTCTTCATATACAACATACCCTAAGGGAAAATTTCCCAATTCAGGCCGGTCGAGCATGGTCTGTACAATGGAAATTCCAGCTTGGTTTTTGCCAACCACGATGATACGGTCTAAGTTAATGCCGATGGTATGAAGAAAATGTTCCATTTTCACAAAAAACATTCGCCACAACAAAATGGCCACAAAAAATCCGATCATATAAAAACCAAACACCATACGTGAATAGCCTGGAAAACGATCCACATAAAAAAGATCCTTGAAAATAAACTGAAAGGCGATCAATGCAATAATCGCCGTGATAGAGGCCAGCCCCACCTTGGTCACAATTTCTTTTGTTGAAGCGTATTTTTCCCGGCGGTACAAACGATGAAACCAAAGTGACCCCACCCCCAAAATGGATACGAATACAAACAAATCGCTATACGCGGGCATATCCAATAGCGATTTGATTAAAGGGAACGGGTCAGCGGTATTGCTGAAAAGGCCGCTGCGAAAATACAACCAATACGAAAACAAAAACATCAAGGGGGCAAGCAGGGCATCTACCACACCAAGCAAAATAGGCCTTAACAAGCGGGCCAGAGTTTTCTGGGTGCGATAGGTAAACAGATCGAACAACAAAACAAAAAAATAGGGGGCATTGATTGCCACGCGCCGCCAAATTTCTTTGGGGCGCTGAAAAAAGCGGTAGACCGCCTCCATCCCTATATTTTGCATCCACTGGGGAGCCCGTTTTTCATGGCCGGTAATAAAATTAAATGCGGCCCCTACCCCAATTTGTACAGGCACTGCCAATTTCTCTTTGTTTTTATAAAGCCATTTGTCTTGCCGGGGGCAACTCATGGCGATAAACAAAATATCGGGTTGGGCATCACGAATCATTTGTATGGCTTTGTTTTCTTCTGCAGGATCATTTTCAAATAAATAGGGAGGAGAGTAGGCGCCCGCAATAGTGAGAGAAGGGAAACGTTGTTGCATTTGGTTCGCCGTTTCTTGCGCGACCCCTTCTTCGCCACCGAAAAAGAAAACCGAGAATCCGTTTTCGGCCGCCATGCGGCACATTTCAGGCACCAAATCCACACCAGTGACCCGTTCTTTGAGCGGCGTTTTATGCAGCCAAGAAGCGAAGACCACCAGCATGCCGTCTGCCACGGTCAAATCACCGCACTGCAATATGCGGTCGTATTCTGGATCCCGCCGGGCCGTCATAATTTGCAGTAAAGCGGGAGTGATGACCAAATGGGGTTTGCCGGAACGAATCATCTCCCGCATCCGTTCGATGGCTTCTTGTTGTGTTACGTTGTCTATAGGTACCCCGAGAATTTCAACCCGGTTCATTTTTGCCTCACAAAAGAAGTTGTTATCGAAAGAATACCTGACACATCAGAATCAGAATACCCTTGCCATTCGCATCCCCCGAAGTGAAAATGTAATAGGCTCCGATAAAAAGAAAATTTTAACATTCTACGTTTGCATAACTTGGAGCGCAGGCGTCCCGCCTGCAATATATGTATATGCAAGCAGAACACCTGCAATGAATATAGATGCAGGCGGGACGCCTGCGCTCCAAAGTTCGACATTATGTTAAATGCCGTATAAAGCGCTTATTCTAAACATTATGGAAAACTCATGTATGAAGTGAAAGTTTCACGAGAGTTCGCCGCGGCTCACTTTTTGCGGGATTATGAAGGCAAATGCGCTAATTTGCATGGCCACAACTGGAAAGTGGAGGCGTCCTTTCAAAGCCCCACGCTTGCATCCAACAATATATTAGTGGATTTCAACGATCTTTGGCTCGCTTTAGATGAAGTGGTCGAAAAGTTGGATCATCAAAACATTAATAACATTGCCCCGTTTGACCGGGAAAGCCCGACTTCTGAAAAACTGGCGCAATGGTTTTTCGAGCAACTGAAACAAAGGCTTCCATTTGATGCGCCCGCACCTGCCAAAGTGACAGTATGGGAAACATCCGATGCCTGCGCCAGTTATTGGGAAACAGAATCATGAAGATTTCAGAAATATTTCGCAGCATACAGGGAGAATCGACCTTTGCCGGATTGCCCTGCACCTTTGTACGAACCGCGGGCTGTTCGCTTCGTTGTGTGTATTGCGATACCGAATACGCCATCCCAAACGATTCAGGCGAAGAAATGCCTCTCGATGCCATTCTTACCACTGTGAAGCAGATGGGGGCGGATTTGGTGGAACTCACGGGGGGAGAACCCTTGGAACAAGATGAGACCCCCCATTTGGCGCAACAGCTGTTGGATATAGGAGCAACAGTGCTGGTGGAAACCGGGGGGCACAAACCCATTGAATGGCTGCCCAAAGAGACCATTAAAATATTGGACATCAAAACGCCTGGAAGCCGAATGGTCCGAAAAAACCGCTGGGAGAATCTCGATCATCTTACGCCGAAAGATGAAATCAAATTTGTGATCGTCAACCGGGAAGATTTCGATTGGGCGGTTACGGTGTGCCGGGAGCACCGCTTGTTTGAGCGGCAGCCCATTTTGTTTTCGCCCAGTTTCGATGAGTTACAACCCGTCGATTTAGCCCGTTGGATACTCAAAGAAGATATCCCCGCGCGAATGCAGTTGCAGCTGCACAAATATATTTGGTCGCCGGCCGCCCGCGGCGTGTAGATCCAAACAGGAGCGGCCCCCATGGCAAAACCAGCGCTTGTTTTGTTGAGCGGCGGTCTTGATTCAGCCACCGTATTGGCCATCGCCAAGCATGAAGGGTTTGAATGCGCCGCGCTCAGTTTTCGCTACGGCCAGCGGCATGAAGCAGAATTGCAGGCAGCCCGAAACATTGCGGCTGCGTGGGGGATTGCGGATCACCGGATTGTCGATATTGATTTGCGCCAGTTTGGAAAATCGGCGCTAACCGATACTATAGAAGTGCCCAAGGCACGCTCTTGGGACGAAATCTCCAATGAGATTCCCATCACGTATGTTCCGGCGAGAAATATTATATTTTTGTCGTACGCATTGGCGATGGCCGAAGTGATTGAATGCCGGGATATCTTCATCGGGGTAAACGCTTTGGATTACAGTGGGTATCCCGATTGCCGGCCGGAATTCATCGAGGCATTTCGCGCGATGGCCAATGTGGGAACCAAGGCCGGAGTGGAAGGCAATCCGTTTCAAATTCATACGCCTTTGATTCATTGGAGCAAAGCGAAAATCATCCTGCGTGGAATGGAACTTGGAG
Organism: uncultured bacterium; assembly: GCA_964516245.1. Taxonomy (GTDB): domain Bacteria; phylum Hinthialibacterota; class Hinthialibacteria; order Hinthialibacterales; family Hinthialibacteraceae; genus CAZEZQ01. The sequence goes on from CAZEZQ010000291.1 coordinate 4,693, forward strand.
TGAATTATGCCCAAACCCACAGTTGTTACGACCCAGACCCCCAATACCGTGCCTGTGGATTTTGTGATAGCTGCCTGCTGCGAAAAAAAGGATTCGAAGAAGCCGGGGTGCCCGACCCGACAATTTACTCGCCCACTGGCGAATCATTATAATTATGCGGTATATGTTGCCGGTTTCTTGCTTTTGTTTTTTCTCAATGCCTGCGGGCCCCCTACCCCGCCAGAAGTCAGCGCGAAAAAAGATCCCACACCCACGCCGCAAATTGTTGAAGCCGAAACGGAAACCAGCAATGAATTGGACACCGTGTATTTTTTAAATCGTATGGCTCACTTGCGAACGATGGCGGTGCATCGGCCCAATGAAGAAGTCAAAATGATATCCAGCCATAGCGATGAAGATACCCCAGAAGACGCGAATGTCTATCAAGGAGATTCGTACAAAATCGATGGAACCATGTGGAATGTTCTGGCGGATTCCAAAGGTCCCGGCTGTATTACCCGCTTTTGGATATCTGCAACTCCAGAGGCCAAACTGCGGTTTTATTTCGATAACGAACCGGAACCCCGTATCGAATGCACGGTCAAGGAATTTTTTAGCAATGAGATCATCAAGTCAAATGGGTTTCTCATTTTTGATCAATCACAGAGTGGCGGAGGATATTTTTCTTATTTCCCCATGCCCTATGCTGAGCATATCACCGTGTTAATCGACAATTCCCCTGAAGAAATCAAATACCAAATCAGTCTTCTTACCATGGATACAACCAAACCGGTTCGATCGTTCACTCCTGAGTTTGATGATCGAACCACCCAAGCGGTGAAACATGTTCAAAACCAACTATCGCCCGAACGGCTCAATGAACTGATTGCCATGCAGATGCGGGAAGTCAAAGAATTGAATTTAAACGCAGGTGAGCAGAAAATGGCCTTGAATCTAGTGGGGCCCGCAGCGATTCAATATTTTCAAATCGACACCAGCACGATGGATGCGGCCACATTAAATCAAGTGCGGATCAAATGCTATTGGGATGACTATCAAGATGCGTTTGTGGATTGCACCTTGGCCGAATTTTTTGGCCACAACCAAAAACAAAGGCGATGGTTTACAAGTTTGTTGGGGTATGTGAAAGAACAGGATTTTGGTTACAGCCGGTTTTATATGCCGTTTCATGAAAAAGCGCAAGTCTATTTTCACAATGAATCGGATACCAATGTTACGCTCAACGCGAAATTTCAGCTCGACCAGAAAACGCCCCCTTCAAACTTTTCGTATTTCTATGCCCGAAACGACAAGCGGCAGTTTTTGCATGGGATGACCTATCCCCTATTTGAGTTTGAAGGCCAGGGAAAATTTATCGGTTGGAATTTATTTGCGGTATCCCAGCCCCTAAACGGCAAACATTTTATTTTAGAAGGTGATGAGTTTTTTTACATCGATGGCGAGGCCCAACCTTCATGGGCGGGCACCGGTTTGGACAATTATTTTAATAGCGACGACCGTTTTCAGCGGATCGGGTTTTACTTTACTCCCTTTTGTGGTTTGCTAGGCCAAGACAGCAGCGGAGGCGGCAGCATTAACGCGATCCGGCTGCATTATTTAGATGCGATCCCATTCGATACTTCTCTATTGATGCTGCAAGAAATCGGGAGTCCGCAGCAATACATTCAAACCAACTCAGAGCAAGCAACCGGCGCAAATTATTCATGGACAGTATTTTGGTACGGCATTCCCACGGATCAAAAACCCACAAGAGAAGAACGAGTATTTTATTATACGGTAAGTAAAGAGAAGAGTCAGCCAAGCCAAGATGCCCCAGTTACGCGGGATCTTCATCTGAAATTGAAATTGCCCAATGGTACGTGGTGGGTGAATATCGCCCCAATATGGAATATTACTGATGTTCAGCATATAAGACAGGAAGTGGGAAGTGCTGCGGAGATAGATGCGGTATCCCAATGAAAAGACGATCCGGCAAACAGTCTTTTGGAGCGCAGGCGTCCCCGCCTGCTTCAACTTATAGCGCAGGCGTCCCCGCCTGCTTCAACTTATAGCGCAGGCGTCCCCGCCTGCTTC
>CAZEZQ010000292.1:0-3833 GCA_964516245.1 uncultured bacterium
GATAGGTTAAATTATTAAAAGTGCGGACCGCCGGGCCGCCAAATATAGAACTGATTGAAACCGCAGTCTCTGCGTTTAAAGTGGTCCCCTGAATTAAATATGAGTAAGAACCGGTTGGAAGTAATGTACCTAAACCATCAACCCCGTTCCAAATAAACGTGGCATGATGTTTTTGGTCATTTTCACTAAATCCATAAACGGCTTCAACTTTTACGCCTTCAATATTAAATTCGAATGATGTGCGTTCGACTGGACGTGTACTGTTTACCTCCAATGCCCCACGTAACGCAACGGAAGGAAGAGCCGCAGCGCTATAATAACCGAATTCAATACCCCACGGCTTTCCCATCTCTTTTACAGTGGGCAGAGCAATTTCTTCCCATATATAACCCTCTCTTTTGTTGATGACAGAATTCCCACAATCGTTAGGCCCGTTGGGTCCGTTGGGTCCGTTCGGTCCATTCGGGCCATTAGGTCCGTTTGGTCCGTTTGGACCATTGGGTCCATTCGGTCCACCTGGATTAGGGCCACCGGGTCCATCTGGTGGTGGAGGCGGTGGATCGCAAGGAGGAGGTGGCGGTCCATCTGGTGGTGGAAATGGGAGACAATAACTTGTGCAAACCGAACAGAAATGGTCGAATTGCACTTCTATAAATGTACCACCTTGGCCGTCTGATTTTACCACGCCTATTCCCACACCAGAATCAGGTGGTTCATCTCCGGCGAATGCATCACGCAAATCCTGCCACTCCAGGGTATTGTGATCGATTTTTCCGAAAGGAACTTCCGTGCCAATGGGGAGATTGTATTGATTGGGGACTTTCATGGTGACGACCCCATTGACCCGGTCGCCAAATACACCGTCAATGTCAACAAAAGTCCCTTCCTTGCTGACTAAAGGAGGTAATTTATCCCGCACCGCTGTTACAGAGTTCAATCTTGTAACCGCAATCATTGAATCACGCATCAAAGCGCCAGGTGGAATTTCAATGCTGATTTCACCTGTTTGATCTGTCAGGGTTGCTCCCTCTTCAATAGTAACCATCACAGGTGGAGAAATTGGATTCAAATGGGCATCATCCACTCGCCAGCAGCGGCCTGCCATGACCTCAACTCGGCGTAAATTCTCCGCAAATTCCTCTTTGCGAATTTGAATCAAGAAAGTGGTTTCACCTTCAAAGGGAACCGTCGTAAAACTAAATTCACCATTTTCGTCGGTGAATGCTTCTGGCGGGAGATTAGGTTCACCTTCTGCGGCGGGAAAAAATCTGGAAGTGATTTGTGCATCAACGATCGGTTCACCGGTTTCAACATGAAATACTTTTCCCAAAATCACTGCAGAATCAAATTCCAATATTGGTGGAGGAGTCGATGTCGGCGTTGGAGTGAATATAGGAGTGGCTGTGGGCGTTGGTGTTGAAGTTGGAAAGAGATTCTCTACCTCAGTTTTCCAGAAAGGCGCTAGATGAATTAAATCCCTATGATCAGTGATAGAATCACCATTCAAATCGCCGCCATCATCGATATGCCACGATTCGATGATCTTCAATAATGTGTTTTGATCGATAAATTCAGCATGGCTGATATTCGGAATCAATACGCTTGATATACTTAAAATAATAAGCAGAATAAAACGCATCTACCCTCTCGTTTCATTTTAAAAAATCTTTACCGCAAAATAGTATATTGTTTATATCACATTTTTTGAAATGTAAAAAGATAAAAAGCAAATTTTTTTGAATTTAATGGTTATCAAACAAGAACTTTCAATTTTTTACAAAAAATAATTTATTCGTTTCAACCAAATAGATTCAAAATATTAATGCTTCGCTTCTCCAAATCAAACAAGATCAGAATCCGCGAGTCTGTCAACGCACCAATAAATTAAATCACCTATAATGTTATTGCTTGCGAACCGTTTTATCCATGCTACACTCAAAATGCAAAACTCACTCAATTTGATATTCTTAGGGCGGATATGTTTACGAATGCACTTAACTCGCCTGAACTTATGTCGATAGTGTACTAAAGAGGAGTGTTTCGGTGGCTCGCAGGCGCAAGAAAAAGCAAGAACAACCCCCGATCCCTATACTCGTTTTCAATACTCTCTCGGAGAGAATGGCCATCATGTCTCAAAAAACCCAAGAAACTGCCGCAAGTGCATGGGAAGAATTGGAATACGAACGCCGGCGCGAACTCATCGCCATCCCCTTGATTGCCTTCGCGCTCATTTCCCTTCTCTCTTTACTTTCATATTCTCCAGCGGATTTAGTGCGCCCGGCAGCCAGTTTCGAGGGTACGCCCGAAGTGCAAAATTGGATCGGCCGGCCCGGCGCCTGGCTGGCGCATGGCATTATCTTTATTTTCGGCGCTGCCGGTTACGCCCTGCCTGCCCTGCTCTTGATATGGGGCATCGAACGCTTGTGCAATGGCGAAGAATCCAATGTCGGCAAGCTGCGGATATTCGGTTTCGTTCTGCTGCTCCTCAGCATCTCTACTTTTATGGGATTGGTCACCCAAATTTTATCCCCGCAAACACCAGACGAAGCACTCTGGCGGGTGAGTGGGGCCATTGGTTTCGCATTCAGCCACCGGCTGCTCGAACTCGGCGTGGTGGGCGCAATGATCGTCAATCTCTCCATCATGGCGGTTGCCGCCTTGATCAGCACCCCCATTCTCTTCACCGATCTATATACCCGTATGGCCCTATTCTTTTTCCCCCCCTATGTAGACGAAGAAGAAATGGAACTGGACGAAGAATGGGTTGACGAAAAAAACGTTGAAGATGATGAATATTTCAAAAAGGGCCGTCTGCGTTTGAATCCCCTACCTGAGAGAGGGAAAAAAGGCAAACTATCCACATTTGAGGATTTTGAAGCAAGCAAAATCAATTTCGATTTGCCAGAATCCGATGATGAAGATGGTCTACCCGCCCTTCAGCAGGATGAAAACAAACAATTGCGCATCATCACCCGCGAAAACGAACCGCTGAAAGAAGTGGAGCCAAGCATCAATCTGGTCGAAACCCCAACCAACGACAGATATCAGCTGCCTTCCATTTCATTATTAATGAAACCTCCTCAAGACAAACCCGAGGTCGCCCGCGAAGAGATCATTCAGAAATCGCAGATCCTCGAGCAGACCATGGCTGACTTCAACATCTCCGCCCAAGTGGTGGAGGTGAACTATGGGCCCACTATCACCTGCTACGAGCTCGAGCCGGCGCCGGGCATCAAGATCAGCAAAATCGAAAGCCTGGCCAATGATATCACTCGCTCACTCAAAGCGGAGAATGTGCGTATCGTTGCCCCCATCCCCGGCAAAGGTACGGTTGGGGTGGAAGTACCTAATACCTACCGTTCCGATGTCTATATGCGCGAACTAATCGCCTGTGAAACTTATCAAAAGATTCCCTCCAAATTAAAAATCGGCTTGGGCAAAACCATCAGCGGCGAGCCTTATGTTTTTGACTTGGTCAAAGCCCCCCACCTACTGGTTGCCGGGGCGACCGGTTCAGGGAAATCGGTATGCATCAACACCATGATCGCTTCGTTCCTATACAACGCCGCTCCCCATGAATTGAAACTGCTGATGATCGACCCCAAACAGGTGGAGCTGGCGCTCTACCGCGATATCCCCCATCTGCTCTCACCGGTGGTGACCGACCCCCGCAAAGCGGGTGCTGCGCTGCGCTGGGCGGTGGATGAGATGGAAACCCGCTACCGTTATCTCAAAAAAGCGGGTGTGCGCAATATCAAAGAATTCAACAATAAACGCATGGCCCAGCAAAACGGTGAGATCCCCGAAACCGATCAATCGCAACTGCTGCCCGG
>CAZEZQ010000292.1:3843-6760 GCA_964516245.1 uncultured bacterium
GCTGCCCGGCTTTTTGCCCTATATCGTGATTATTATTGACGAACTGGCCGATTTGATGATGGTGGTTCGCGCCGAGGTCGAAGCCATGATCGCCCGCCTGGCCGCCATGGCCCGCGCTGTTGGCATTCACCTTGTTCTTGCGACTCAACGGCCTTCGGTAGATGTGCTTACCGGGGTCATAAAAAACAACTTCCCTGCCCGCATCGCCTTTCAAGTCTCCTCATCAGCCGACTCACGCACCATTTTGGATATGAAGGGGGCCGAATCGCTTATGGGCCGCGGCGATATGCTGCTATCACCCGGCGGCGCCAACCGCCCGCTGCGTGTTCAAGGCTCGTATATCTCCACCGAAGAAATCGAAGAAATCGTCGTGTTCGTGAAATCCCAGCAGGATGTCGAATACGTGCAGGAAGAATTTATCCCCACCGAAGATTTAGGAGAAGACACCGGCGAACGCGGCATGAACAGCGAAGAAGACGATCTTTACGACGAAGCCCTGCAGGTCGTGCTCGAAAACGACGCCGCCTCCACCTCCCTCCTGCAGCGCCGCCTAAAAATCGGCTACGGCCGGGCCGCCCGCCTACTCGACCTCATGGAAGAAAACGGCATCGTAGGCCCACCGCGGGGAAGCAAACCCAGAGAAATTGTTATGGGAAAAACGGGGTATGAGTGAGAGAATTAATATTAAATTCAAAGTATGAAATTCGCTAGAATTTTAACTTCTTTACAATCCAATCAATATCCTCAGTGGAATAATAATTCCCTTCAAGGTACTCCACAACAATTGTTCGGTTCTTTGTAAAATTAACAGAATGAATTAAATCAATTACAGATTGGTGAAAAATATATTGATGTCTTTTTTGTATCAATAATGCCCGCACTGCTTGTATTGGTTTTAAATACTCAACAACAGGCATGTATCTCAATTCACGTGTTTGAATTCCTGCCAAAGCCCCGAAATCCATTAAATTCAAATTCAACAGATCAAACAAAAGGCGATTCACATTAAACACAGCCCCCAGTGCAATATTTTCAATAATCGGATGAAATAGCAATTCTTTCACAACATATGATTCATGAATCGACCAGATATCTAGATAAAAGGTTTTATCTTGATTTGGGAAAACACGGTATCCCCCCAATACTGTTTTTTCATAACGGCCAGGGATAAGCTCTCGCATTATTTTTGGGTCCAAATGTCCATCAACGACCAAGTCGACATCATGGCCATTGAATTCTTCTTCATATCCATAATATTTAGAAAGCGTATCTCGAAGAAAACCCCCAAAACAATATACATTTTTTATATTTTGACTTGCGAGCAAACTTGATATATGAGTATCAATACTCCTTTCACGAAGGGCATCTTCAATAACAGCTTCAAGTTCTGATTTGACATAATTCGTTAAATTTAGCATATTACTGTTTATACAAGGTCTTTGTCTCACCAGATATACGTGGCCTGTGTGCGTGGTAATAGAACAACATATAATGTACACCCACAGATAGAATGAAAAATAAAATAAGATACCAAACATGAACAGTTAATCCAAAACAGGCAAGATAAAAATAAGAACCATTTAAAATTGAAGTCAATAAGGTTAATACTCCGATATGCCGAAATGCCTGAAATGGGCGGGGGACAGAAGGATCATAAGGTAGATCGGCTCCTTTGATGATTTCCGATATGTCCTCATCTTTTTCCATAATAACTTTGCGCAATCCATTAATTAATTGTGCATACAATATTTTATCCATACTGTAATGCAAAATCACGTTATAAAACAAAACACCAGTAATTCCGATAATCAAAGAAACACACCGGAAAGCAGGTTCAATGACTGCGGTATCAAAATCAGAATTGTCACCTATTACAAACCTCGATATGCCGATAAACACTGTAATCGGAATCGTTACAATTGAAAAATACAAACGCAAAGAATTGTTAAACAAAGTCCACGTATTGAAAAGAGCATCTATCAAACCGCGATACTCAATTTTCCAATATTCAAAAGCATTGTTGTCTATACTCGCGTTCATAATTCACTCGCTTGTTTGGTTTTCAACTTGATTTATTGTACATGGCTTTTGAAGAAGTTCAATAAGATGCCAATACGAACAATTCTGCTTGATCTCTCCCATACTCTATGAGAAGATTAGTAGAAATCTCAAAACTCCATCTATCGCCAGAATGTGAAATCAACAATGTTAAACAAAATACATAACCACATAGGCAAAATCATCCTCGCAATCGCCATCCTATTCTTTTTCATAACCCTAATCTCGCTCTACACCACTCCAACAAACAATGAAACCAAGGTTGGCAAAGTTCATAACCAATTAAAAACATTCACCCATGCCTTGATGCAATATAACCTTAATGCCGGAGAGTTTTGGATTCACAAAGCGCTCTTTCTCGTCGATAAAAATGGACGTCTTCGTCGCAAAGACTATGAGCGCAATCACAATCGCCTGCCCGATCATTTGTTAGACGAATGGCTGCCTGCAGAACCACTGGTCAGTTTCCATCATCAAGAATCTAAAAACCGTACTCTTACCTCTTCCTTTCGCATCTCTACACCCCCGGGCATCATCTTTGGATATCCGGATACTCCCTCAAATTTGGACCACATCAAAGATCCTGCCAAACGCAAAAAAATTCAAAAAGCCTGCGAAGGGTATTATTGGGCCGAATGCAGCGGTCCCTATTTCCATCTGCATCAAGCCAATTCTTCCCCAGTTGCATACGACGCTTCAAACGGCCTCCAAAGCCATGGCTACATTATTTATTCCGCCACATATAGTGATTTACTAAAGTAATTTGATGATTTTCCACATTGTTGATTAACCTATTGAAATTCAAAATCTAACCAAAGATATTTGAAATTTACTAAAGAATTTGCTTTCTCATTCCTCC
>CAZEZQ010000293.1:0-6755 GCA_964516245.1 uncultured bacterium
GTGGTCCTTGTCCATCGCATTCTCCACGAACCCTGCCATCATTTCGGTTGTCACCACGTCGATGAGGTGGACCAAAACCTTCATCCGCCTCTCCCTGCCAACGTCCATGAGGGGGGCCTTGCCAAGGGGAACCGCCAAAGGCAATGGTTTCAGTCAATGCAGACTCGGATAAAATTGGATCGAGTGAATAACCAGTTTCCGCCTGTTTCGCGAATGAAGATGTTGCTGCGCCTACAAGTAAAAAAGCGCTTACGCCAAGTGTGATAATCAATGTGTGCGTTCTCATGATTGAATCTCCTTAAATTTGTTTTGAGTAACAATTGTGGAGTGAGGCCTCATTCCATTGCTTTCTGTTGAGTACAACGAATTAGAAATGGATTTATTGAGAGAAAAATTTTATACCTAAAGATGACGAACCGGCAAAAAGTACAATCCAGAAAAAGAACACACAATATATAGTAACACAGGCAACCAACTTGCATTCTATGTTGTTGCAAGCGAGGACACCTGCGCTCCAAAAAAGACTCTTTGCCAAATCGTCAGAGATACGAGTATTACAAGAGTTTATTGATTCGAATTTTGTCAGTTTGAATGGTTACAAATGAATTTAACAATTTATCAGAATTATGATTTACAAAATCAACTAGTATATTGGCAATTTTATGACGGTCAGAAGCTGGATAGCGTAGAAAAATTACACCCAGAGTATTTTGTCCATAGGCAAAAACAAGTTGTCCAAAATCTTTATCTTCTGTAAGGAGAATCCGTTCTTCACGCAAGGCGAATTCCATTACTTTTGCATCATCAGCACCTATTAGCATTTCTTTAACGGCAAGAACATTATGACCATTTTCACGCAGGTACCGTACCAATAAATCATCGCAACATTCATCTACCAAAAAATGCATGAGCTTATTGTTTCCAGAATCAAGTATTTAGGATAACTGTTTCCTCGTGTGCCAATGTATCTGCTGCATAATGCATAGCCGCTTGAATATCTTTTGATGTGAGTTGTGGATAAGCATCCAAAAGTTCAGCTTCCGTGGCTCCATCACCTAGTTTCCGCAATAATAATTCTACTGGAATTCGAGTGCCACGAATAACAGGTTTTCCCATCATAATGTTCGGATTGATTTCAACAGAAGTATTCTCATTCATAATTAACCTCCTGTATTTTCATATGATTTTACTATGGATTCACACTTCGTAGAATGCATGATCTCTATTGGAAATTCTATGAGCCAGTGGCTTCAAAGTTATTACCGAAACGGAGCATAGAGGGCAATCAGTGGGACACCGTCGATTTCGACAGTCGCTATGGGATCACGGCTAAGAACCAATCCCCATTCCTCACGTACGAAAAAGCCCTGGCGGAACTGAATCAGGTGATAGTCTTCATCACGTGCGCGGGGATAACCGATATCAGGCCGCAGCCATTCGCGCTGTTTGTAATATTCGATGAGTTCATAGGGCAAGGCATAGGTTTTGAGCGAACCGTTTTGCGGCGTCTCTTTGTTGATAATCTCAAGAAAATCACGGGTGAGTGCATCACACCAATACGTGGTTTCCATACCCAGCTCGTTGGCGCCATGAACACCTCCAGCCAGTTCGTTGTAATATGCTAGATAAAAGGGGCGCACCTTGGTGTAAGACAAGAGAGTGGGCAAACACAGCGCAACAAAAAGCAATGCCATCGATAGCGGTGCCCGCAGCCATTGGCTAAGAATTCGGTGTGTAATAAAGAATCCCCAACCCACAAAACAGGCCAAAAAAGGGAAAGCAGGCAAAAATAAGCGGCAGCCGTCATACCCCTGGGCCAGGGGCAATAGAATGATGGCGAGCGGGGTGAGGAATAAAAGTAATAAGAAGAGGAAGCGGGAGAGAAAGTTTACATTCGACCTTTCACCCCTCTCTAAATCTCCCCCAACTTGGGGGAGACTTGTTGGTTTGCCTTGCTCTTTTATCAACGGCTCGGCGGGAGCCTCGCCCTCCTTTGTTGAATGCACCAACGGCTCGGCGGGAGCCTCGCCCTCCCTTGTTGGATACGCCAACGGCTCGGCGGGAGCACGCCGCGGCGCATTTTCAACCTCGCCTTCTTGATTCAATGGAAAAAGTTTACTTTGAAACCATTTGAGTTTGAATAAAATAGGAGAAAACAAGCCCACGAGCGAGAAGAACAATAGTGTCAAGGGCACAGTGAACCCAACCATAACCAGCGGGTAGTGCCAGGGAGTGTTGTCAGAATAGCGTTCACCCAAATAGTAAATATGAATTGGTGTTTTGGTGGCGTAGCCGAAAAAGCGTTCCACCAATCGTGCCCACGTATCGTGCCACAACCAGGGCTGCAAACCGACATAGAGAATCGGTGTCAGAAGAACCGCCCATCCCGCCATCCACAAAGCCCGCTTGAGATAGTGCTTCCAGCCGGATTGTTGTTCAACAAAAATCACATACGCTGCCCACGCCAACAATGGAAATGGCAAAAAGGCCGCATGCAACTTGGTAGTGAATGTGAAGGCGTAGACCAAGCCGAATATCCATGCGGGCCAGTTTCCATAAAGGGCAAACCAGGCTGCCAACGCCGCCCAAAACCACATGCATAAAATGGGGACATCCAAACTAAAGAAATGAGCATGCCCAAACACACGGGGCATCAGCGCCAACGACAGCGCCCCCGCCAAAGCCGGCGCGCGGGGCAGCCACAAGCGCAAAAAGAGAAATACACTAGCCATTAAGAATGAAAATAGCAAAGCAGAAAACATTCGCAGCGAAACAATTTCATCCAGCGGCGGGGTAAAGAGTAAATAAAAAAACGCTGCAATGCTGCGCGGCAGCGAAGGGTGATCAGAAGACGTTTTCCAATATTCAGTGATGGTTTCGTTGGAAAAAGGCGCTTCGAGTTCACCCAGTTGGCTAAACCATTCAGCCTGGCGTTTGGCAATATCAAAATTGACGAAGGCTTCATCCCAGGTAACGCCGGGAGACAGCAATTCAGCAAACAATAACAAAAACAATACGAAGGCAAGCACACCGGTGATAAGCCAATCAGAATAGCAATAATAGCCCTGTTGGTAGTTTTGCACCTTTGATTGAACTTCACTCATTGGCTTATTTCTCCAGGCTTTTTGGCCACCGCGATATAGTTCAATGCATAAATTTTGCGCGTTTCTACCCGTTCATCCAACCAGACCACCACTTTCGAATAAAGCGCATTGAGGCGCAATAAAATGATCCCAAAACCGGGTATCGAAGCAAACGCTGATTTTAGTAGAACGGAAGGGATATGCCCCAAAAAAGAAAGCAATCCCCCGGCTGGAATCACATCCACAACCTCAAAGCCGCATCGTGATAAAAACGCGCGCAAACCGTGATGGGTAAAGCGGCAATAATCATGCGGCTCGTTGTGCAGATAAGCCAAATGCGGCACGCTAATGAGCACCGTACCACCAGGCTTCAATACGCGAAACAGCTCACGCATGCCCTGTTCGGGATTGGGAACATGCTCCAACACCTGCGAAGAAAAGACAGAATCAAACGAAGAATCTGCAAAAGGCAATTGCAGCACAGACCCTACTGCATCAAGCCCGCTATGTGGCTGCACATCGGCAGCAATAGATTCACGAACATGTTCTTTTAACAGAATTTGATAAGCGCTGCGCCCTGCACCGGCATCCAAACACCGTCCATGCAGATATGATTGAATCAAGGGGAGAAGTTTTTGATACAAACTGCTGCGCGTGGGAGAAAGATGAAAATAAAGCGGAGATCCAGCGATTTGATCGGCCAGTTGCTTGTCACGCCGCTTAACCCACTCATACAAACCCATTGTTACCCCAAGCTTATTTAATTTTCAAATGTGATTCGCAATATGTTTTTTTTGCAGCGCAGGCGTCCCCGCCTGCAGGTTTTGTGATCCCGCCTGCATCTCTACAAATGCAGGCGGGGACGCCTGCGCTCCAAACTAACACTTCATTCAACGTCTTTGCTGAAGCGTCTCACAATACAACTCATAATACCGCTGCGCCACGCTCTTCCAAGAGAATTGCAGGGCATGATGTCTGGAAAGATCGCCCATAAGTTTTAATCGTTCAGGAGCTGTGAGCAATTCTTTCAGCGTTCGTGTCAATGCCTCCACATTCCCTTTCGGCACCACCACTCCATTCTCTTTGATGAGTTCTTCTGCGCCGCCGGTATCTGTGAGTACTAAGGGAAGGCCACAAGCCATGGCTTCGAGCGCCGCATTGGGCATTCCTTCAGCAAAAGAAGGCAACACGAAGAGATTGCAATAGGGTAAAAACTGCGCAACCCGGTCACGCTCGATACGCCCATGAAATTGCACCCGGTCTGCAATGCCATACGACTGTGTTTGTTGTTTAAGGTTCCGCATTTCAGGACCTTCACCCAATATATGCAACTCAAAAGAAACATTGGTTTTTGCCAGGGTGCCGCAGGCGCTGATGAGAAGATCAATCCCCTTTCGTGGAATCAGGCGGGCGATAGTAATCAGTTTGGGAACATAATTTTGTTTTTCGATCGGACGAAATCGTTCCACATTGACCCCATTGGGGATCACATGAGCGGAGAGATTTGTGTAGTGATTGTCAAATAATGTCTTCAAACCTTCACTGTTGGCCACCACTGCAGAGGCTTGGTTGTAAATACGCTTTAATGCTGGGGCTAAAAATATGTAATCCAATCCGAAACGCTTGTTATACCCCGGCACGTCCGAGCCCCGTACAGAAATCAAATAGGGGAAATGGTTTCGCTGCCGGTAGGCAAGCCAACCGCTGGGGAACCCGAAAAACACATGGCAGAGATCGTAGGTATTTTCTTGTAGATGCTGCTTCGAATAGTTGGAATGCTGCCGCAGATAACGCAGCACTTCACCGCGCCGCCAATAATGAAGGCCTTCTTTGGCGAGTGGCAGAAACCGAATGCGAATATTGTCTGAATAGTCTTCTTCATAGGGTTCTTTTTGAGGGGTGGTGGTAATCAGAGTAACATCCAAATCAGCATACTCGGTGAAACAACGCAGAATTTGCTGGTGCGCGTTGCCGCCGCCGCCGCCGATGGGAGGAAATTCATAATTGAGAGAGAGAATGCGAATCACTACGATTTAGAACCTAAATGCTTCCCGCTTTTTCCAATATCTGATTGGCTTTGTCGATGGCGGATTGCAACTCCTCACCGCCGCGACTGTCTTCTTGCTGTGCATATAGTTCATCGGCGATGTTGATGGCGGTCAGCAATGCCAATTGCAATGAAGGAGCTGTGGGGGCGCGTTCAGCAAGCTCGTGTACCCGGTCGCGCACATAGTGGGCCACATTCCGAACTTTGCCTGGATCGTCTCCCCCGCGCAGCTGCAGCTTGGTCCCTAGTATTTCAACGGTAATGACATCGGTATCTTGAGCCATTTCGGCTTTCCTTTATTTATTCGCCTTCCAACTGGTTGATTTTTTCAATCAAAGCATTGATCCGTTGGCGGATTTCTTCTTTGTGTGAATCATCCGACCCGGCTTGCTGGCTCATTTCAGCCAGTTTCTTTTCGCTGGCCTCCAGCTTGCCTTCCGTATCTTGCAAAGATCGTTTCGTATTGGATAATTCCTGTTTCAACTGATCCCGCTCGACCTTCAGCCGTTGCACGGTTCCAGTCAGAGTTTCCACCTTGCTTTCCAACGCCCCCAATACCTGCATTAATTCTTCATAACTCATATACGAGCCCTCTTATATTATTTTCATATTCTCTCATGATCGCAATTGTACGTCGAGTTCCTTTTTCAAGGCGCTCGTAATTCTCTCAAATCTCTTGTCGATTTCTTCCTCTTTCAAGGTCTCTTCCATCGAACGGAATGTAAGGCGGTAGGCCAAACTCACATAGCCCTCGGTGACTTGCTTTCCCTTGTAATAATCGAACAAATTCAGATCTTCTAAAAGGCCGCCGCCCTCACGGCGCGCGATTTTTTCAATGTTTTGCGCAGAAGCATCCTGCGGAACAAGAAGCGCCATATCGCGCTTAATCGCAGGGAACGATGAATACGTCTTGAATTGCGGCAGGTTCTTTATGTAAAAATCAGAAAGAGGTTTCATATACAGTTCAAACACCAACACCCGCCCCGGCAATTCGTATTGTTCCGCCAGACTGGGGTTCAGTTCCCCATAATATCCAACCCCTTCTTTGCCCAATTGCAGGCTCACACCCCGTTTGGGGTGCAATGCTTCAGGGCCATCCATACCACGGTAATTCTTAACACCGCATAGATTCAAAACGCCATCCACAATCCCTTTGATGGCGAAAAAGTCGAGTTCGTTGGCTTGGTTTCGCCAGTCTTTGCCGGGATTGCCCACCACGACCCCGGCCAATACCGGGTGTTCGTTGACCTCTTCACCATCAGGCAAATAATTGCGCCCCAGCTCAAACAGCCCAAAATGCGCATTCCCATGCGCCACGTTCCGTTTGGCGCAAGAAAGCAAACAAGGCAGCACCGAGGTGCGCATGGCATTGTCAATGCTGCTAAGGGGATTTTGCATGCTTGTGGCGTCGTTAATGAGCGGTCCATTGCCCTGTTGAAACGGCGGCATTAACGAGTTGTCAATAAAACTATAAGTCACCGCTTCATCCAATCCAGCCGTGGTTAAATAATCCCGCACTTCTTTGGTGAATTGACGGTCAACCAGCATTGGTTCAGGCGCTTGCACTGGCATATTTGGAATCGTGGGTTCAAAACGGTTATAACCATAACAGCGCGCCACTTATT
>CAZEZQ010000294.1:0-283 GCA_964516245.1 uncultured bacterium
CGTTTCCCGATCACCATTCCCATTGCGTCCGGTGGCGATTACTGGAACAGCAAGGGTGGCTTTGTCATCCACGACATCACGGGGGATAGGCTCATGGACTACGTGCTCAGCTTCAAAGAAGGGCGCCAGAATGATGAGAGCAGAAATGCCTATATTGGTGCGTACGACCATTACGGCCAGGAGTTGTGGACCAAGAGAATCCCGGACATGCGTTTGAATATGAAGGCCGAATACAAGGGTCTCCCGGGTCATTACGGTCCCGGGTTTTTCATCGCGGACATCG
>CAZEZQ010000294.1:293-6749 GCA_964516245.1 uncultured bacterium
ACAAGCGGCCCGAACTGCTCCACATCGATATGGCTAATCGGCTGGTTATCCGCGACGCTCGTTCCGGGGAAGTCGAGAAAAAGGGGCGTATCCCGTTGCCAGAAGGCGGCGGACGATGGGGCGGTATGGTACAGGTGTGCAATTTCAGGGGTGAAGGCATGGTCGACGCCTTGCTTCAAGCGGAATACGAAGAGGGAGACAGTCGAAAGGCCCCGGATCCGCACAACCCATTTCACCGTGTGACAGCCGTCAAACTCGATTCCTATAAGGACGGCGAATTTGAAGTATTGTGGCACAACACGAGTTACATTGGTGGACGCCATTACGGAGCCCGCGCAATAGACATTGACGGCGATGGGCGGGATGAAGTATACGGAGCGGTCATCGTCGATGAAAACGGCAAGATTGCCCACGATTGGCGGCTACCGACTGATTTCAGACATTACGACAGCATGAAAATTCGTGATGCGCGTCCTGATTTGCCCGGGCTGGAAATCTTTCTCCTGACTGAAGGGGGAAACCAGTGGGTTGCTTGCGTAAATCAGAACCGGATTGTGTTCCGCAGCAGCTTCGAAAACCAAGAGCCCCAGAAGGGGGTTGTGGGCGAGTTTGACCTTTCCCGCCCCGGCCTCGAAAGTTGGTGGGCCAACAAGGACAATAACTCGGACGATACCTACCGCTATCCTTACGTCTTCGACTCGCGAGGGGAATTGATCAAATCGTACGACTTCAAAAGCCAATACCCACAGAAGGGCAAAGAAAGAGACTGGGCCCCCGGGGGCACGACCGTTATCGATTGGCTTGGGACGCCCGTAAAGCAGGCCTTCATGCGCGGGCGCTTCAACCATCCATCGCAGAGCGGTGTCGGCAATCCGGTGATCTTCGAACCGCTCGAGGGAAAGATCATCCAGTGGTTTGACGTGGCTATTCGCCAGTGCTTTCCTGCGGATGTCTCCGGCGACTACCGCGAGGAAATCGTCGGCATCGACCCGGTTGCCAAGGACTTTGTGATTTGGTGGAACCCTAACGAGAATCCCCGTTCACAAGAGCGTTACTGGGCGCAGCAATGGTATCGCGTGGCGATGCAAATTTCCGACGCCTACTCGGTCAAATAAGTCCGTCAATCGCCCTGAGTAGGCCACCTTGGACAAGGTATTCAATTTCACAATCATTTGCATCGCCACTTCACTTCGGCTCATGCCCTGCAACAAGAGTTCTGAAATTGTTTACGTTTACTCTAACTTTTTTCAAAAACTTGAGATTGAGATAGCAACGCTTCACCTTCTCTCTTACAATAATCACTACATTCGTCGAGGTTAACGACAATAGGCCGAAACGTTTTTTTGAAATTTGGCCCATAAATTTTGCTGAATAAAATATGCCCAGGGAGATCATCTTACAATGAATACAATAACAAAACTCACACTTAATTTCTGTCTGATTTTTTACAGCCTTTCAACAATATCTGCGAAAACGGTCACATTGCATGTCGAAACTTCCACACCCGTCATCAACTACGGCGAGTCCCAATTGAGCAAAGCACTCGAAGAAAATGGACATGCCTTAAAAACATCTGGGAATAGCAATGCCGATATTACTGTATCATTTCATGAGACCGAACAAAATTCACCTGAATCTTACCAAATCATGAAACATAACCATCAAATCAAAATACAAGGGAACGGCGACCGTGGTGCGATGTACGGCATGCTTGATCTGGTTCATCACCTTCAATTGAATGGCGATCTCTCTGGTTTTCAACCAAAAACCGTTGAACCCCGATTCCCATTTCGTGCTATTAAGTTCAATCTACCATGGATGTCTTATCGCAAAGGCGAAGCGCTTCAATTGCATATGGAAACCTGCCGCGATTTGGAATATTGGGAAACGTTTCTTGATATGATGGCGGCCAATCGGTTTAATGTGCTATCCCTTTGGAACCTCCACCCGTTCACATTTATGATTCGCCCGAAGAACTTTCCGGAAGCCTGTGGTTTTTCTAATACGGAACTTGCTGAATGGCAGCGTTTCTGGCGAACGCTATTTCGTATGGCCAACGAACGCGGGATCGATACCTATATTGTCAATTGGAACATTTTTGTCTCTCCAGAATTTGCTGAGCATTACAATGTCGCCGATTTCAGCAAAGACTGGGATTATTATGGAGAAGCAGACCGGTCTGAATTGATCGAACGTTATACTCGCGAATGCGTCACGCAAACACTGAATGAGTATCCCAATCTCACGGGTATTGGTATTACGCTTGGCGAACGTATGGGTGGTATGACGGCAGAAGAACGGCGAGACTGGCTCAACCGCACCATCATTCAAGGCATGAAAGATGCAGATCGCTCCGTCAAATTTTTGCACCGCGCTCCCTTGTCGGCAGGGACAGGTTCTGGGGGGTCCACCAGCAAAACCGCCGAACAAATCACCCGTGAGGTCGTCGAGCAACTCCCCTTTGATCAACCCATTTGGGTATCCTTCAAATTCAATTGGTCGCACGGCCATTCCTCTCCCAAACTTCATATTGTTCACGGTGGAGAATTGACGGATACGTATTGGAATCCCACTCCCGACAATTACAAAATTGTTTGGACAATCCGCAATGAAGACTTTTTTGTGCTTCGCTGGGGAAATCCAGATTTCATTCGTGAATTTATCGAACGCAATGGAAAAAACTATATGGGCGGCTGTATCATCGGTTCCGAATGCTACATCCCCGCCAAAGATTACATTCATAAAGACAATGATCATCAAACTTGGCGGTATGCATTTGAACGTCAATGGTTGTTCTATTCCTTATGGGGCAAACTTCTTTTCAATCCGGAGACACCGAATGAGTTGTTTGCCAGGGAACTGAATCAGGTTTTTAGTGAAAAGAATCTTGGCAATGATTTGCTGCAGGCTTGGACCTTGGCCAGCAAAACTCCACACCAGATGGCTTCATTTCATCGGGGAACCTGGGATGCCACTCTATACACGGAAGGATTCACTGAATGGGAAAACGGGAAATCAACATTTATCGATTTGGATTCGTTTATTGATCATCCAGTTCTTGATCCGCAATATGTTTCGATCCCAGAGTATGTAAAACATGAGAGTGGTATCTCAAAAGAACGTATAACACCAATTGAATTGGCGGAACAATTAGAATCCAATTCAGACAAATCACTTGGGATCATTACTCGTATCCGGAAGGCTCATCAATTAACCCCAACTCAACAATGTGAATTGCTCGACATCGAATCCTGGTGTTGGTATGGCTATTATTTTGCCAAAAAACTACGCGGCGCCGTTGCATTGGAACGCTTCCGCAAAAGTGGAGATGAAACGCAAAAAGCCAAGTCGGTCGAGATGTTAGAACTCGCCCATACGTATTGGAATATGCTTGCCAACACAATCCATAGTCATAACAAAAATGAAATCCCCTATGTTTTTAACGAGAAGTTTTCGTGGCACTCCTATCAAAAGCAAGTAAAATCCGACATTGAGATTGCCAAAAATGCAATTGCGGAAAATTGACATTAGTTATAGTTATGTTAACCAATTCATCGGTTGTGCTGGGATGATCAGGATGACCGTTGGACTCAGGACCAATTGTGGTTGGAATATCACGATGAAAAACGTGTTCAATATCCCAATTATGATGAGATTCATTAGAGAGTAATCTCATGAGTGCCAAAAATTCGGATGTATTTTCCTATGAAACTTCTACCTACCCTCTTAATGAAATACATGAGCAAACGCATAAGCCAGCGAAATCTAAAGATTGTGTTTAACTTCTTGCTGATTTTGGGTTTTCTGGTGATATTGTATAGCATATTGTTTCATTACATCATGCTATTGGAAAACAAGGAATATAGTTGGATCACCGGTTTTTATTGGACGCTGACTGTGATGTCCACATTGGGTTTTGGTGATATCACCTTTCACACGGATATAGGGAAGATCTTTTCTATTATCGTATTGTTATCAGGGATTGTCTTGCTCTTGGTGATGCTTCCATTTACATTGATTGAATTTTTTTATGAACCTTGGATCAAAGCGCAAACATTTTCTCGCGTTCCCCGCAAGGTTCCCGATGAGTTGAAAGGACATGTTATCCTATTTCAATACGATCAAATCACCAGTGCGTTGATCGAAAAACTCAATTTATATCACTACCCGTATGTGCTTGTGATTCCGGATTTTGATGAAGCACTCCGTTTGCATGATGAGGGCTTTCAAGTGATTTATGCTGATCATGATGATCCCGAAACGTACCGGAAAGCTCATATTGAACACGCAAACCTAATTGCTGCGACCCGTACGGATATTGCCAATACCACGATTGCGTTTACGGTTCGGGACGTAAATGAAAAGATACCAATTGTTGCAACTGTTAGTAATGAATTTTCGGTAGATATTCTTAAAAATGCAGGTTGCTCCACTTTATTGCATTTAGGAGATATGACAGGCAAGGCTTTTGCCCGCCGTCTGCATGGAGGGAAAGAAGCCGTTCATGTCATTGGACAGTTAAATGAATTGCTGATCGCCGAAGTCAACGCTGAGGTTACTTCACTGGTTGGCAAAACTCTGTTGGAAAGCAAAGTACGCGAACAAACCGGTGTGAATATTGTAGGAATTTGGGAACGGGGAAAATTTGAAAACGCTCAAGCCCAAACTGTGATCAATTCAAAAATGGTTTTGGTTATGTCAGGCACAAGATCACAAATCGATCGTTTTGAACATCTATGCCATACCAATGAAATGCCTGATACGCCTGTTGTGATCATTGGCGCAGGACGGGTGGGCAGAGCGGTAGCGAACACGTTGCAGGAACGGGGAATTGATTACCGAATCATTGATATGGACCGTGAACGAATACAAAATTCCAATAAATTTGTAAATGGAAACGCGGCCAATCCAGAAGTATTAAAAAAGGCGGGTATCGAAAAAGCCCCTGCCGTTATTATCACAACACAGGATGATGATACCAACATTTACCTCACGATTTATTGTCGAAAGCGGTATCCTGACATTCAAATTATTAGTCGAACCAGCCTGAAACGCAACATTAGCACACTGCGCCGTGCAGGTGTAGATTTTGTGATTTCCTATGCTTCTATGGGTGCGGAAAAAATATTTAATTCACTCAAACGCAGTGATATTCTTATGGTGGCAGAAGGTTTGGATGTCTTTCGGATTAAAACGCCCATACCTCTGATTGGAAAGTTAATTCGTGATACTTCCATCCGCAGAGATACTGGATGCAATATAATTGCTGTTCATACTGATGGTCAATCCTATATCAATCCAGAATCTCATGTCGTTCTCAACCCCAATTCTGAATTAGTCCTCATAGGAACCGACGAAGCCGAAAACCGCTTCCTCAAACTCTATGCGGAATAATTATTAAATTGAGCTAAATTCTTATTGATTTGAACTAAATTGCTAACGATTCGGCAAAAAGTCTTTTTGGGAGTATCCATTTAGCCGAATAAAAAATTTTCCAGCCCCAACGGGGGCGCCATATGATAGCCAGGGGCAATCGCCCCTGGAAATAAGAAACACAAAACACCTAGCCCTGTATGGGCGAAATAAAAATGCTTTCAGATGGCTAAATGGTTACGTTGAAATAAAGTAAATCACAAGTCTAATAACAATAAACTAAAATTTGGAGTACATCATGATGTGTAAAAATTATTCTCAAACCGTTTTATTAATTTTTTTCTTTTTTAGCATTTCATCAAACTTTGCCCAGGAGCAACTGGCTTTCCCCGGCGCAGAAGAGTATGGAAAATATACGGTTAGAGGTAGCGGCGGCCAGGTTTACGAAATGGCAACATGATGATTAGCATGAAAAAATTTATTAATACATATCAATTTGCATTTGTCACAACATGGCATATGTTTATTATCGCACTTATGGTGTTTCCTGGATTTGAAGCCAAAGGTTTTATTTTTGGTGTAATTGTTGGATATTTACCATTTTTGTTGTTAGATCAGTTGAATTTAACATTTTTTCATCATAACTATGTCTTATTGGTTCTTGTTATGATGACTATTTTATCTGGAATGTTTGTTTGGTTTTGTGCTTGGTTGATGGATTTGAACAATATATCTCATAAGATTCTTTGGCTCTTAATGTTATTCGTAATAGGTGGTTTTAGCGTAATTTATTATCAAAACATCAACTATTTTGATACTTGGAAGCATAGTAATATTTCAGCTATCATGCCTGAAGGATATGAATTAACCTACTTTGATTATATGAATCGCTATTTAATTCCTAAAATACTTGTTGGTGGAATATGGGCAGTTTATTTAATTGCTGCAATTGGAGCATTGTATTCTGTGGCTAAAATATATCATACGAATTACCTTATTGGTTCAAAACGAATTGAATAAGTATATGTTGACGATTCGGCAAAAAGTCTTTTTGGGAGCGCAGGTCATAGACGCGCCTTGGTG
>CAZEZQ010000295.1:0-6736 GCA_964516245.1 uncultured bacterium
AAACACGCACCCTGAGAAAATCCAAGCAGGAAGATATTGTCAGCAGAAATTCCGGAATTATTTAGCGAAGAAATTATTGAATCAATTCATGAAGGCCATAAATACAGTGAGTAATCAATCTAGGGCGATGACATTATGCCGCAAGAAAAGGCCCAACTCCAAGAAGCCGAAGAATTCGTTTCCTCTCTTTCATCCACTGAAAAAGCACAGTTGCTGCAACGACTTGCGCGTGATCTAGGTGGAGTTTTCCCTGGTATTGAATAGAACCAAGATGTAGCAGGGGGCGAACCTTGCATTGTTAGAACACGCATTCCTGTTTGGACTCTCGTACAAGCCCGAAAACTGGGCGCGAGTGAAGCGGATATTCTAAATAGTTATCCCTCTTTACGAGCCGAAGATCTAGTTAATGCGTGGGCTTACTAAAATGCTCACAAAGTTGAGATTGAACGGCAAATTCTTGAGAATGAAGCGGCATAACATTTTCTCCACTAACTACCTCAATTTTATGTTATAATAGATGAAACTTTGAAATTCAAAAACTGATACTACGACGGATGAGGGTTTATGGAACCATTTCAAAAAGCATTAAAACATGGGGCTGAGCGCATTTGCAATTTGATCCTCTTTTCCGATTACGAGTGGATCGACATTCAAATCGAGGCCGAAAAACTGCGCGATTATTGCGAAGAACACCGGCCCGAAAAACTCTTTCTCTTCGATGCCATTTATTACAAACGATTCGAGCGTTTGTGGGAACAATGGCGTTCCTGTGAGCAAGAAACCGAGTCTTTTCTTCCACCCACATACTTTTCACAGGATTGGGAAGGTCCTGCGTGGGGTGAAGGATTATAAGATTTTTTTGCAAAAAAAACCACAGGCGTAGCACCTGTGGTAAATGGAAGGAGGGTAGAATGGTGTGTAAGTTTGTGGGTTTATCGCTATGCAGATTGAATTCGTTTATTTAACGGCTTGAAGCCTGTCTCACAAATGTATAAAACTCCTCTCGTGTTTTGTCGCTCATATTAAAAGCCCCCAACATTGCGCTTGAAATTGTGTTGGTATTGGTCTTTTGCACGCCACGCATCATCATGCACATGTGCTGGGCTTCGATCACCACTGCCACACCCAATGGATTAAGCGCTTCTTCAACGATATCGGCGATCTGCCGGGTCATCCGTTCCTGCACCTGCAAGCGGCGGCTGAACATTTCTACCAGCCGAGGCAGTTTTGAAAGGCCAACCACCTTGCCGTTGGGGATATACCCAATATGAGCCCGGCCGAAAAACGGCAGCAAATGGTGTTCGCAAAGACTGAAGAAATCAATGTCGGTCACTACCACCATTTCTTCAACAGCTTCTTCGAATACGGCGCCGTTCAATATCTCATAAACATCCATGTTGTATCCAGAAGTCAAAAAGCGCATCGCTTTCGCCACCCGCTTGGGGGTTTTTTTCAGTCCTTCACGACCTGGTTGTTCACCCAATTCTTCAAGCAAGTTGTAAGACAACATTTCGATTGGGTCTGTATCGGCTTTTGCCTTCAATAATGGATTGGCTTCTATCACCGCGCATGGCATTGCGTTCATAACATCCCTCTTTCTAATTGGCTCTATCAAATGGCCCGTTCATAAATCTCATCACCTGTTCACCACACTCGACAATCCGCCGTCCACTCCAATAACTTGGCCGGTCACCCAACTTTGCTGGGGATTGAGCAGCCACTGGATGGCGGATGCGATGTCTTGTGGTTTCCCGATTCGTCCTAGCGCATGCATGGCTTTGGATGCTTTCAGTGTGGCTTCATTCTTGGTTATGTTTTCCGCCAAGGGGGTTTCGGTTAGGCTGGGAGCAACACAATTGACCCGTATACCACGGCGCGCGTATGTTGCTGCGGCAGACTGAGCCAGTCCGATCACACCTGCTTTTGCTGCAGCAATGGCTTCATGATTGGCCAAGCCGATTCGGGCGGCTACGGTTGAAATCAAAACGATACTCCCACCTGTTTGGGTCATCTCTTTGACCACAGCGCGGAGGATGTAAAAGGATGAGTTCAAATTGGTGGCGATCGTTTGTTCCCATTCCTGGTCATTCGTTAGATGGGCCGCTTTTAGAAAGATGGACCCCACACAATTCACCACGCCATCGATCCTGCCAAATGTTTGTTTCACTTGCTGAACGGTTTCAGTTACTTTTTTTGAATCGGTTGCGTCACAAACAAACGGCACAGCATTCATTTCATTCTTCAAGCGTTCCAATTTATCGTCAGAGCGGCCAGAAATGGCGAGAGCAGCGCCCTCTCGTTCCAACTGGCGGCATAATTGGCTTCCAATTCCACCGGTTGCGCCAAATACAAGATACACCGGCCTATGATTGTTCGAATCGTTCATTGTTGTTCTCCTGTCTGAGAGTAAGAGTTATAACCCAATCGTTGAACATCTTTCGTCTCGAAATTCCAGCAAATATAAAATCAACCCAATTGTGAACGTTATAACGTTCATTTACAGTAAACTATATCTTGTGATTCAAGAAAGTCAACAAGATAATTCATTTTTAGCTTACTTTTTTCAAACTGGCATCTACAATATGGTCGTATTATCGTTCACAATTAGAGAAAATTAAAATATGAAACCATTACTGTCACCCAAAGAAATTGCAGAAGCCATCGATGCCAGTGAATCATCTATCAAGCGATGGATCGACAGCGGCCGCATAAAAGCCACCAAAACCAGCGGGGGACACCGCAAGGTTGATATCAGTGAAGCCATACGCTTTATACGTGATCACAAGCACAAAGTGAATCGCGCCGACATTTTGGGATTTCCCGATGCCGATACAGTTCGAACCGAAGAAATATTGGTCGATAGCACCAACACCTTCTATCGTTATCTTCTAGAAGGACAGGCGCAAAAAGCTCGGGGCATTATCCTTGGGTTGTATCTTCAGGGCGAAAGCATTGCCACCATTTGTGATGGACCCATTCGAAACGCCATGACCCGAATGGGTGATTTGTGGCAGCATGATAAATCAAGAGTACGGTTTGAGCATCAGGCGACAGACATATGCATCCAAATCCTCAATTTGATACGGACTACCCTGCCTCAAAATCCAAAAGCCCCCATTGCTATTGGGGGCGCCCCTCCTGACGATCCCTACATTATTCCATCACTTTGTGTCGTAACCGTGCTGCTTTCTGAAGGCTTGCAAAGCATTAACTTGGGACCGAATACGCCCTTTGAATCGTTTGAAAGTTCGATTCGGGATTACGTTCCGGCTTTAACCTGGATGAGTTTAAGTGTGGAACACAATCACCGGATCATGAGGAAACATTTGGATAGGCTTGCTGAAGTGGCTCACAGCCATCAATCCAAATTAATTGTTGGGGGCCGGTATAGCCGGCAGGTAAAATCCATAAATCATTCAAATTTGATCGTTGTATCCACAATGCAGGAACTGGTTGCCTTTCTCAAAGGATACAAGTTGTCTCAATCTACATGAGATAGCGGGAAACTTACGTATCAGTGTATCTGTTGGCGTTATAATTTCCCGTGCTTATTATAAGCTTACGCTACACCTTTTGGATCATTGGCAGTGATATAAGAAGTAGATAATACCCGGAAAGAATTTGGATTTATTATCATAGAGGAAGAACGATACAAATTATAATTGTTCTCATTCTCTATTAAAATATTTTTCTGTTAATTATTTTTCTGTTAACCCCCGCGCAAATGCCACTAATTCAGCCATAGACTTGCCGACGTACAAATTGGAATGTTTTACTTTTTTGGCATGCCGATGCGCTTTGCCCCCTACAATCACTTTGCTCCCATGAGCCGCCGCATCATCCGCAAACTGCTCTATCCCTTTTGCGAATGCATTCACATTCGAACAAACACTCACACTCACCCAGAACAAAACTGGTTTGTAAACGAGAATCGCGCTCAGCATTGCGTCAAACGGCGTATTGGGTCCGAGATTGATGGCATGCCAGCCTTCGCTGCGCAATATAGTACATGCTGATATTGTAGGCAATTGATATATGTCTCCTGAAATCGCTCCTCCCAATGCCATTGGTGATCCGGGTTTGGGGGGCACAAACGATTGAATCATGTGCAATGCTTGGGCGCAGATTTCCGTTGCCCGGTGCTCCACAAACACCCCATCATCCCGGCTTTTCCACAGTTCTCCAATTTGTTCCATGGCTGCACGGATTATGTCATCACAGATTTCAGCCAATGCGTATCCACGCAAATATAAAAGAAGAATCAATCCCCGCACTTTTTCCGCATGGCCCGTAAACAAGTAATCAAACAGGGAAGAAACCGGATCATGCTCAACTGTTTCACCGTTCAACAAAGAATCTATGTCCGGCATCCCCAACAAATCTCCACGTTGGATGTTCAACTGCCGCTCCCGTATAAACCGTATGGCCACATCAATTGCGATCCGCCGATGGCCTCCACCGGTCTTTTCGGCTTCGATCACACCATCATCCACCCAACGCTTAATCGAAGATTCGCTGGCTTCAATCACTTCGGCCAGTTCTTTTGGTGATAATAATCCCTTCAATTTTTGCTCTCCCTCTTGGCATAATTTTAACAAATTGAACGTTTTAACATTATAGCAGAAACAAATATCACAAAAATATAGATAAAATCATTGACAAACCCCATCCATCAAGTAAAATTATCAAAAAATGATGAACGTTATTTCATTCAAAATCTCATTAGGCTATTGAGAATGCATTTGAACTCATTTACAAAACCTTTCCAAATTGCTGTTGTTGGCGCCGGCGCAGCCGGAATTGTTGCCGCTTATATTTTACAACGAAGACACTCAGTGACAATTTTCGAAAAAAACGACTATATAGGTGGTCATACTAATACCATTACACTAAATCATAGGCAAGACGGGGGCTTGCCTATTGACACGGGCTTTATCGTGCTTAACGATCGTACCTACCCCACGCTCCACTCTTTTCTTTCACAATTAAATGTCCCAGTTCGAACCAGCGATATGTCGTTTGGATTCCATTGTCACACTACCAATTTGCAATATGCCGGAACAGGAATCAACGGGCTTTTTGCCCAGCGCAAAAACCTTCTTCGTCCCCGGTATTACAAATTTCTATCTTCCATCTTCCGCTGCGGCCGAACCGTCAAACAAGATTTAACCACCGGTAGTACCCATGACAACACACTTGGTGAGTATTTTTCCATGCGAAATTTTCCTGACGATGTTGTCAATCACTATTATATACCAATGGGGGCTGCAATCTGGTCAACTCCAGCTCAGGATATGCTCCAATTTCCAGCACAAACTTTCTTCCGGTTTTTCGACAATCACGGCCTACTCACCCAAGATATCCCAAAATGGCAAACCGTCGTGGGGGGCAGTCATTCCTACGTCAAAGCATTTTTGAAAAATTTTAATGGCACGATTCATAAAAACACCCCCATTCAAACCATTCACCGCAACCAAGATGGAATCCGTATCGATGACTGCAACGGCAAACAACACCATTTCAACAAAGTGGTAATCGCCACCCATGCCGATGAAGCGTTGAAGTTGTTGGCAGAACCTTCTGTGGATGAAAAACGTCTTCTGGGCGCATGGCGCTACACAACAAATCACACCATTTTGCATACCGATCCAACAGTGATGCCCACCAACAAACGGGCTTGGGCTTCTTGGAACTATTGCCGTGAAAACAATTCAAATGGAAGCAATCATTTCTCGGTTACTTATCACATGAATCGGCTGCAAGGTTTGAACACGCGAGAGCAATATTTTGTAACATTGAATCGCAAACAGTCCATCCATGAAAAGCACAAAATACGTGAATTTCATTACAAACACCCGATGTTCGATTTTGACTCCTCGCGTACTCAAGAAGACCTCCCATCCCTGAATGGCAATCAGAATTCGTATTTCTGCGGCAGTTATTTTTCTTACGGGTTTCACGAAGATGCCGTTAAATCCGGCGTGGCTGTGGCGAAGGCTTTTGGGTTAGACCTATGAAATCACGTATCTATACAGGACATATCATGCATTCGCGGCTGCAGCCGGTTACACACCGGTTTCAATACCCGGTATACATCTATGCATTCGATTTGGATGAGTTGCCCAAATTGAACCGTGAAGTGGCGGGGTTCGGCTACAACCGCTTTCGCCCCGTCTCCATATACGATCAAGACTACCTGCAAGAAGGCTCGGAGCCGATACGGGAAAAACTCGAACGCGTTCTCCAAGAAAAAGGTTGTCATGATGAAGTCGACCGAATTGAATTGCTCACTTCGGCCCGTTACTTTGGCTATATTTTCAATCCAGTCAGTTTTTATTTTTGTTACCGCAATGACGGTTCGATCCGCTGTATTGTGGCCGAAGTGAATAACACCTTTCATGAACGGCATATTTATGTATTAAACGAGCCTTATTCCAAAAAGAGTCAAGACATTCTTCGCTATATTGTTCCCAAAGAATTTTACGTCTCACCATTCAACGAAGTGAGAGATGATTACGACTTTCATTTCGCTCCACTTAATGGACAACTCGACATTCGGCTTAACATTCTCCACGAAGGCAAAGCAACATTTCTATCCAGAATCTGGGGGTCTTCCATACCGATGAACAACCAAAATTTGATTCAAACCATCACCCGCTATCCCCTTCGCACCTGGCTCACCATGCCGCGAATTCTCTGGCAAGCGGGCAAGCTGTATTATTTTAAGCATCTTGAT
>CAZEZQ010000296.1:0-973 GCA_964516245.1 uncultured bacterium
AACAACTCGATCACCTTTAAAAAAGATTTCTTTCAATTCAAGTGATGTATCTTCTCCAAGGCGTATTTTCTGCAACAACTCTTCAACACTGTCATACATGGCGCCTCTCCAATGCTATGCGGCGATATCGTTGCTCGAACGCTTTTCGGCCACCTTCCATGACTGCGCAAATCGTATCACGAACTTTATTCTGTTGCATAGAACCTTCGCACTCTTTCTGGGTTTCACCTCTACGCGCTTCTAGTGCGTAAACTAGTTCGGCATCTCCATTCACGACAATATTGGCGTTGTGGGTGACAACAATAATTTGCCGATGCTGCTTGATTTCGCGTAGTTGAGTCACTATGAGATCATAGATTAAATGATTATCCAAATCGTCTTCTGGTTGATCTAAAATCAAAGGTTCTTCTCCGTATGATAACAAAAATGCTAATAGTGCCGCAGTTTTCTGGCCGGGAGAGCCCTCTTGGATTGACCGAAAACGTTGTCCATCTGCTGAAGTGCTATATTGCACATTGAGAGAGTCTTCAGGAAACCAAAGGTCAATACGGTCGAGCGCTTCTGGGGGCAATCCTGCAATATGTGTTGCAAAACGCCTGTCTGCGACTTCAACCGATTCGGATTGGTTACCGGCCAGTTTTCGAATCCGTTTCTTAACTTTCTCAAGATTTTGCTCAATCTCATGTGGAGTAGATTTCGATGTGTAGATTTGTCCCAGAAGTCCTTCACCATCATCAGGCTCGCCAATATCCTTCTTGAATTCACCGGTTTCTCGCTGTAACAAGCGGCGGAAGTCATTTTTGGCGGTTTCCCTGGCTCCATAAGGTATGACTTCGATGCGCACGTATGGATTCTCGCGTAAGACATGTTCAAGGAATTTGCGGCGAGCTTCTGTCAGCGACCGGCGGAGTTCGAGCAAACGCGATAAACTGGCATTCGATTGATTGCGCAAATCGTCAACTTGTTTCTTGCG
>CAZEZQ010000296.1:983-6731 GCA_964516245.1 uncultured bacterium
TTTTTAAACTTTGTTCGATAGACTGGCGGCGCTGAACCAATTCACCATAAGCGGAAGGGTCGCCCGCGCCTTCTTCTGCTAGTTTCTTCCGAAGTTTCTCATATGTTTGATTAGAGACATCACAAGATTGCTTCCACCTGGATTGGTCTCTTTTTTTCTCCCATTCAGAGAAAGCCGTTTCTGCTTCCAGTGCTAGTTCTTCGA
Organism: uncultured bacterium; assembly: GCA_964516245.1. GTDB lineage: Bacteria > Hinthialibacterota > Hinthialibacteria > Hinthialibacterales > Hinthialibacteraceae > CAZEZQ01. The sequence goes on from CAZEZQ010000296.1 coordinate 1,188, forward strand.
GAGATTTACGTATTGCTTCCAATCGATTCCGTACTGTCTGTGCAATATCTTTTAATTCATTATCTTCTTGAGATTGGTTGTCAAAAGCCGAATGATCCAGCGGGTCTGGGACAAGTTCCGCAGCGACTTGTCGAAGGCGACTTCCTGTATTTGCCCAACTCTCACTCCAAACCTCTACAACTCTCTGCTGGCGGCTACGTTTTTGATACTCTTTCAAGACATTTGCATGTCCCGCTTGTTCAAAGATTGCCAGTTTCCGCTTCACATCTTCCAGTTCACCGAGTAAGCGAGGTTCTTCCGATAACCCGGCTTCAATCTCACGAGCTTTGGCGCACAAAGAAAGAAAGCGGGTTTCCTCTTCCCGCCAACGTTCATTCCATGACCGGCGATTCACATCGGGTGCTTCATCCACCACTTGCAGCAACGCCAAAGGTGTTTTGGCAAGATGAAAGATTTGTTTTTGGCTATAGATACGCACAGGGAAACGATGTTGTATATCGCCCTCAGCGTGTTTCCATTCATTTTCAACGAACTCTTGGATCGGCTCCAAATCCCCATTAGGATTCCATTGTATTCTGAATTTCGTTCCATTTTTACAATAGATTACGCGAATTTCTGTATTATCAGTAAGAAGACCGGTGTCATCACGGTTTGAATATACCTTGTTGTATTTCTCGAACTCCTCTGTGATTTCGTTTGGTAGATCTTTTTGTCTTCGAAGCGCGAGTCGTAAGAACTCCACTAGTGTGGATTTGCCGGTTCCTCTTCCTCCGATGATGGAGTTTAGCCAGGGATTCATTTGTAATGTGAATGGGGTTGCACGGCCAAGGTAACGTGCTTGAGAAATCTCAATCTTGTTGATAGCCAATGCCGAATGCTGGTTAGGATCTTCTATAACCTGATCGCTTCTGCGAATAGAAATTGGACCATCAAGAAGGGCTAATCGTAGCCCCTCAATGCTTGGCTCTTCCATTTTTACCCAGGTAAAGTGACTGCCGGGGTAGCGTTGATTCATACTCCCACTTTGATGATGTGCGTCTGATCCAAGCACCTCGGTCCAGAAAATTTTCTTATCGAAATAACATTGTGGTTTTTTTGCAGTAGAATCAACCAATTCCATGGCAAAAACTTCTTCGCAGTCCAATGCCTGCTGTAATGTAGTTCCTTTTTGTTGAAACAAACCATTGCTCTCATCCACATGAGCGGGTATGGCGATCCCACCGTTAGAGATAATACAGTTGACAACTTCAATAAATGATTTTGTAGTAACTCCATCACTTTTCCCTGGTGTACCCTGATACTCTACGCTTCCACGAAGTGCGTCAATATCCGAAGTGGTTTTCGTTGAGTCGAAAATGGCTAAAACATGAATCCCGCCGTAAACAGAAATCTCCATTCCTGGGAACAAGTAGAGATTTCGATAGCCATCTGGTTTATCTCGCTCGAGAATTGATAATGCCGATTTAAGTTGATCGATCCACTTTCCAGTGTTGTGATCGGTAATTGCGACACAGTCTATTCCTGCACGCATAAAATCAAGTAACCACTCTTTTGGTATTTTTTGTTTGAGTTGCGCTTGCTGTGGCCCGTTGCCATAGTCATCGGATGCTGGCGTATGTGTGTGAAAATCAAATTTCCACCAACGCGCGCCTTTCCAATTCCATTCATTCATTAAATAACTCCTACACTTAACTATTAAACAAACTGAATCCCTTACATAAGAATATTACGAACAGGCAAAAAGTCTGATCCATAAAACGGCCACACAATATAAAGTAATGTGGATATCTAATCTGCACTTTATATTGTTGCAAGCGAGGACGCCCACCAAGGCGCGTCTATGACCTGCGCTCCAAAAAAGATTTTTTGCCGAATCGTCAGAATATAATAATAATTTAACACAAAATACTTGAATTCTTATTATTTCTTGATTCTATCAACATAGAACACATTATTATATCACAACAATACTGCCTTTTAATTACCTTCGTATAAATAGATAAGACCGCCAAACGCTTGGCGGTCTTGTTGGCAGTCTTGAATTTTCTTTTCAATTTCCCGCAACCCAATCACACAATAATATCATGCACCACCCGCCCATAGACATCGGTCAGGCGGAAGTCGCGGCCGGCGTAGCGGTAGGTTAGTTGTTCGTGGTTGAGGCCGAGGAGGTGGAGGATGGTGGCGTGGAGGTCGTGCATGTGGACTTTGTTTTGGATGGCGTGATAGCCGAACTCATCGGTTTCGCCGTAGCAGAGGCCGGGTTTGACACCGCCGCCTGCGAGCCAGACGGTGAAGCCGTTGGGGTTGTGGTCGCGGCCATCCTGGTTTTGGGCGTAGGGGGTACGGCCAAATTCTCCGCCCCACCAGACCAACGTGTCTTCAAGCAGGCCAGATTTCTTCAAATCCTGCAGAAGGGCAGACACCGGTTGGTCGACCGCTTTGGCGTGGTCTTCGTGTTTTTTTAGGTTGGAGTGTTGATCCCAGCGCGGGGTGGCGCTGGTGTCTGAGTAATTGATTTGGATGTAGCGTACCCCCGCTTCAGCGAAGCGCCGGGCTAAGAGGCATTGGCGTCCGAAGTAATCGGTGGGCTTTTTGTTGATGCCGTACATATCCAAAGTGGCTTTCGATTCGCTGGATAAATCCATAATGCCGGGCGCCTGGCTTTGCATGCGGTAGGCGAGTTCGAATGAATTGATGGCGGCTTCGACTTCATCATCGCCGGTTGATTTTTGCGCTTGTTCCCGGTTGAGCGATTGCAGAAACTGCAACTGCTGCTGTTGGGCGGTTTCATCATAATGAGGATTTTTAATGTTATGAAATTTGGCTTCATCGGTCGGCATGCCCGCCCGGCCCACTGATGTGCCTTGATATACCGAAGGCAAAAAGGCGTTGGAATAGTTGCGAGGTCCGCCTTTGCTCATGGGGGGATTGATGGTGATGAAACCGGGCAAGTTTTCGTTTTCGGAGCCCAAGCCATACATCACCCACGCCCCCATCGATGGGCGAATCAAATTGGTTGCGCCGGTGTGCAAAAACAACGTCGCCGGGCCGTGCGCCACCCCTTCGGTGTGCATGCTGCGAATAAAGCAAAGGTCATCCACATGTTTGGCCATTTCGGGAAACAGGTCTGACACCCACTGGCCGCACTCGCCATATTGTTTGAACTCCCAAGGCGATTTCATCACGGTTTCGGGTGTGACTTTTTGGGTGCGGGCTACATGAAATTCGACCTTCTTTCCATTGTATTCATCCAGTTTGGCTTTGGGGTCGAAGGTATCCACATGGCTGGGGCCGCCTTGCATAAACAGGAAAATGATGCGTTTGGCTCTCGGGGGGTGATGGCCGGGTTTGGCTTGGAGAGGGTTGGCAGCCGCATTGGCGTTGTTGCACATTCCAGCCAGCGCCAGTGATCCAAATCCACAAGCGATATTTTTCAGGGCTTCGCGTCGGCTGCTAAAAAACTCTTGCATAAGTCCTCTCCTTTTGGGTATTCTGATGCCAGCATCTTGCCTGCATTCTATGCTGATGCAGACAAGATGTCCGCATCACAAGTAACAACTTTTGCCGTTTCATCAATATAAATAGCGAAAATCGATGCTGCAAAACAGTCCATGTATGATGCGCCCCCACACCTTTTCTTCTGATTGGGGAGTTAGTTTTTGATCTTGAATCAATGTGTGATAGTAATCTGTTGTTGATTTCAGTTCTTGTTTGGCCGGTTCCCGGTTGAGAATCATTCGAAACGCATAATCAATACGATCTTCGGTTTGATTCAGGCTCTCTTTCGCAAACAACCGGCTGGCGGTTTGGTTTGATTGTTCGATGATGAACGGATTGTTCATAAGATATAGGGCTTGTGTGGGCAATGTGCTGGTAGAACGTTTGCCTACGACAATGTTTGGGTCGGGAAAATCGAATACCGAAAAAAGATCGTAAAGGGTGTTGCGAAACACAGGGATGTATATGCTGCGCCGAGTGCCCTCATATTCATAATTGAATTCTGAATTCACATTCTTCTTCAATGATTTTCCGCCATACGTTTCATCCAACGATCCACTAATGAAGAGAATCGCGTCGTGTATAGCTTCGGCTTCCAAACGGCGGCGGTTCATTTTCCACAAGAGTTTGTTTTCCGGGTCAACGCGAAGAGCCGATTCGCCGTCGTGCGAACTCAATTGATACACATGCGAGAGCATAATCAACTTGATGATCGGTTTTAATCTCCAATCGCGTTCAACAAATTCACTGGCAAGCCAATCCAATAGTTTTGGATGCGTGGGGGGAGAGCCCATCGAACCAAAATTATCTGGAGTGGCAACGATGCCTTTGCCGATGAGATGGTGCCAGATGCGGTTGACCATCACCCGGGCGGTGAGAGGGTTGGCGGGGCTGGCGATCCATTCGGCCAGTTGCAGCCTTCCACTTTCGTGCTTGGCAATGGGCGGGATCTCTTGATGATGGGCCACCTGCATAAAGCCCCGTTCCACTTTTTCGCCGGGATTGTGGATGTTCCCCCGAATGGCCACATGGGTGTCGCCAATGTCTTCGGCTTCGGTAACGGCCATCACTTCGGGCCTTGGATATGCGACGGCTTTTGTTAAGGATTGAAACTCATGCTGCAGACGTTCTTTTTCAATCTCAAGAGAATTTTTCTGCTCGCTAGTTTCTTCATCTTTTGCAGTTTTTATTTTTTGGCTTTCTTCTTTTAATGCTTTTTCATCCAACAGCTGCACCGCATCGGCAATCACATGTTGTGTGGTGTTTTTGTTTGATATTTCAAGCGAATTTTGGCTCCCTTTTTCAAAATAAAATTCACCTAACGACACAAAGGTATCATATATCGATGGGGCTTTGCGCTGATTGAGGGTTATCGTTTGTTTGGTTTTGTTTTGGTGAATGGTGATGGGCACTTTCGTTTCGCGATTGCTTCCCGTCGAGTAAGACACACGCACTTCGTAGGTACCGCTTTTGGGGATCTTGAATGGATAGGCAACCGACTTTTCACCCTTGCCATTGTTTTCGTCATGCAGGTATTCACGGCCCACATAATTTTTCGAGTATGTCGATTTGACCCAATTGCCTTGCAATTTGGCGCTGCGATTATCAACCACAATCCCAGCCAAATTATCGAGCGACACCGCAGCGTTTTCTTCTAACGCTTTGATTTGCTTATCGACTTCGCGCAGAGATTCGCGGTTTTCTTCGATTTTTTTATATACCAGCTGCTGGCCTTCGTGTACTGGCAGCGGGCGCTCCATAAAGTTTGAAACATTGGCATGCACTACCGAGCTAGTGCTTTTCAAGATACCCGCGAGTGCGTAATAATCTTTGGTTGGGATAGGATCGAATTTGTGGTCGTGGCAGCGCGCGCATGTCACCGTCATGCCCATCATCCCCTTCCCAATCACGTCCAGCTGCTCGTCCACAATTTCCATATCCAGTTTGGCTTTATCCTGCAGTTCGTAATTGATCGGACCCAAGAGCAAATATCCAGTGGCGGTCAAATTTTCACGCCGTTCTTCAATCGATTCAGCAGGCAAC
>CAZEZQ010000297.1:0-6708 GCA_964516245.1 uncultured bacterium
CAAAAATAACTTTTTGCCGGATCGTCTTACCTAGTAATCGGATTTATCCCAGGAGCCGTTTCAATTAAAATATCCCCATCACTCGCCAAGCCGTTGCTCAATTGATAGGGGATGAATTTGCCCACTGTTCTGGGATAATTTTGAATTGAAATGGTATCGTCGTCACCGTCCATCCCCACACTGGCCACGATAATATTGACCGTCCCCCCTGCTGGTCTCCCCTGATCGTGCAATTGCCGCAAAGATAAGTTCCCCGAAGTGTAACTGTATTGATACAACGGCATCCCATGTTCACCCGGGTTTTTGATAAACACGTCGATAGGAGGGATAGACATATAAGCAATGGGTGAAGTCAATTGGGCATAGGCGGGAAACCAGGTAAAAGTAATCCAATTGGGCAAGTCATTGCGGTCCAAATGATACATCAACATGGCATCTTTGATGGTTTTCACATCCCCCTGCACCCGCGCGATCTTGGCCCGCACCTGGGCATTCAAAAAATTGGGTACGGCAATCGCCGCCAATATACCGATAATGGCGACCACAATCAGCAATTCAATCAGCGTAAAGGCTTTTCCTTTATCCATCTTCTAACTCCCCAAGCATTTATACTCATCCACTTGCGCGATTCAATTGGGATGTGAATTGATAGTAGCGATTTTCACCAAATTCATCAATCAAAAAACCATATTGAAAAAAAATCATATTGTGAAACCATTGATGAATCGTTGGAATGATGCGAATATCATACCAAATACTCAGAAACATTTGAACTCAGATTCAAAATGGAGGCTTGTTTCTATGACCGAAACATCCCAGTCGATTTACCGCCTGCGAATTACCCTGGCACATGTCAAGCCACAGGTTTGGAGAGAAGTCGATATCCCTTCACATTATACTCTGGACGATCTCCACGAAGTCATTCAAATTGTGATGGATTGGGAATACCGGCATATGTGGGAATTTCGATCCGGAAAAACCATTTACCGCTCTCCTGAATTTGAAGAAGATAGTATTGTACCGATGGAAACCAGCTCGGCCACAGATGTCAAACTCAATCAAGTATTAAAATCGCCCAATGATTTCATTCATTATATTTATGATTTTGGCGATGATTGGCTGCACGAAATTGTATTAAAAGACATCATTGAGCCCGATGATTCTGTCAGTTACCCAAGATGCATCAGCGGTGAAAATGCGGCCCCGCCAGAAGATTGCGGCGGTCCCATTGGCTATCTCGAACTGATTGAAGCCCTAAAAGACAAAAAACACCCCGAACACGAAATGTGGAAAGAGTGGGCCGGTGATTTCGATGCGCAGCGCTTTGACTTGAATTTGATCAATGAAGACTTGCAAGAAGAGTTGTTGTTTTAAAGCAATAGATAGAACATTTGATTTGGAATGGATTACTCACGCGGCCGATTCTCTTCTTTCATCATGCTTGCCTTCTGCTTGACAGTCAATAAACCAAGAAGTATGTTAAATTTGGAATAGGAACTTACATACACGAGGTTACGAGTGCGGTGATCTTGGCTCTTTGCTCCCAGGTCATCGCCTTATTTCTATATTTCTATACTCATTATCTTTGCGGCAAGGAGCTTGGAAAAACCTTGAAGATTCTTGAACAAACCGACAGTGGAGCATGTATCAAATCACTTAAAGTCGAGGTCCCTCGCGATGAAGTGAACTCCGAATTGGATGGAGTGTATTCGGAGTTTATGAATCAGGCCACCATACCCGGCTTTCGCAAGGGCAAGGCCCCCAAAAAAATCGTTCAAATGAAGTACGGCAAATATTTGAACGATGAAGCCGTTGGGAAAGCAGTAGACAAAGCCTTCAAAGATGCGATAAGCGAACTCGACCTGACTCCGGTAACCGACCCGAATATTAAAGAAATCGACAAAGATGACAAAGAAAAGCCGATTGTCTTTGAGGTGGAATTCGAATTCCATCCTAAAGTTCAACTGGGCGATTATAATTCCATACAGATCCAGCCACCCAGCCAAGAAGTGTCTGAAAAAGACGTTGTCGAAACCCTCAACCGCCTGCGTGAAAATAATGCAATGTATGAAACGGTTGAAGACCGCCCTGCGCGAAAAGGGGATCATGTCACCCTATCCAGTACCGCTACGGTCGAGGGTGAACCTTTCCCTGAAGCCACCCACGAAGAAGTTCCCATCGAACTCGGTTCTGGAGGCTATATCGCTGGATTTGAAGACCAAATTGAAGGGATGAAAACCGGCGAAGAAAAATCTGTTTCTCTTACCCTCCCTGATGATTTCCCCCAAGAAAATTACCGCGGTAAAGAAGCGCAATTTGAAATTAAAATCAAGCACATTCAAGAAAAGAAAATCCCAGAATTGGACGATGAGTTCGCCAAAGACATGGGTCCCTTTGAGAGTTTGGATGACTTAAAAAATCGAATACGCGAAGATTTGGAAAAAAATCAGGAACAACGAGTCTATGAGGGAACCCGGAACCAGATTCGTGAAGAATTGCTGAAACTCCATCCAATAGATGTCCCCCCTAGTATGGTTAAGGCAAGATATAATTATATTAATGCCATGCAAGATATGGAATATCGCCAGCGCTACAACGTTACTTTGGAAGCAATGGCACAACAAGATGAAGGCCTGTTGGCCCGGAACGAAGAAGAAGCCGTGAAAGAAGTTCGCACTTCATTGATTCTGGATGCCATCGCCAAAGAAGAAGAAATCGAAATAATGGATCAAGACTATTTAAATTATATCGAGAATATGGCCAGGCAATCCGGCGCCGAACCGCGTATGGTATTGCAACGCATTGAATCGCAGGGGATGGAAACCATGTACCGGCGAATGGCGCTGGAAGAAAAAGTGATGGACAAATTAGTGGATAGGCTGGTGCCAGCAGAAAGCGTAAAAAATCAAACAGAAGAAAAAGCCATTGAACAAGATGCTCAACAAGAACAATCCGAAAAACTTGTGACAGATAATGAAGGCAGTACAGAAACGGAGGAATAAATCGTGGCTCTGATTCCGATGGTTGTAGAGCAAACCAGTCGAGGCGAACGCGCCTACGACATCTATTCACGATTGTTAAAAGATCGCATTATTTTCGTTGGAGACCCGATTGATGACCATATCGCCAATTTGGTGATCGCTCAATTGCTGTTTTTACAGGCAGAAGATCCCGAAAAAGATATTCAACTCTATATCAATAGTCCGGGCGGTTCAGTTTCTGCCGGTTTGGCGATTTACGATACCATGCAATACGTCCGGCCCGATATCGCCACCACTTGCATGGGCATGGCCGCCAGCATGGGAGCCGTCTTGCTTGCAGCCGGAGCCAAAGGCAAACGCAATGCTTTGCCCAACGCCCGGGTAATGATTCATCAACCCTTGGGTGGTTTTCAAGGCCAGGCATCCGACATTGAAATTCGTGCTAGAGAAATTCTGAAAATCAAAGAACGCATCAATCAAATTTTCTCATATCATACTGGGCAAGAAGTTAAACAAATCGAACAGGACACCGACCGCGACCGGTTCATGTCCCCTACTGAAGCCCAAGAGTACGGTATAATCGATGGGGTATTTGATCCAACAGCCGAGAGGAAGACAGAAGATTCGAAAAAGAATTCTTCAGATAATGGTAAAAACAAAGGGGAATCCAACGATTCGAAGGATAAGTAATTCCGTCGAAAAATTAAATTTAGACTTGCTCAAATGGTTTTACCATCCATAATAAGTATAACGGCATGAGAATCAGAAGAGAATTGAAAAGATAGGTTGAGGTATTTATGGATTATACCAGCAAGAACAAGCCGCTTTACTGCTCGTTCTGCGGGAAACACCAAGACGAAGTCAAGAAGTTAATCGCAGGACCTCCACAAAAACACACGTCGCAGCCCGCTTACATCTGCGATGAATGTGTCAAACTGTGCAACAGTGTCCTCGATGAAGAGATCGAAGTCGAACTTCGTGAATATCTGAAACCCAAAGAGATCAAAGAAGCGCTTGATCAATACATCATTGGGCAGGAAAGCAGCAAAAAAGTGGTTTCAGTGGCAATACACAATCACTTGAAGCGCATTCGCTACCACGAAGCCACCAATAACGATGTTGACCTGCAAAAAAGCAACATCTTGATGATTGGCCCCACCGGTTCGGGCAAGACCTACATCGCCCAAACCATGGCCAAGATCATGAATGTCCCCTTCTGTATAGTAGACGCCACCACCCTCACCGAAGCGGGATACGTGGGTGAAGATGTCGAAAACATCATTTTGAAGTTGTTGATGGCCACCGGCTACAATGTTGAGAAAGCCGAAAAAGGCATCATATACATCGACGAAATCGACAAAATTGCGCGCACCACGCAAAACGTCTCGATCACCCGCGATGTCTCGGGCGAAGGCGTGCAACAGGCGTTGCTGAAGATTGTCGAAGGAACCGTTTGCAATGTGCCGCCCCAAGGCGGGCGGAAACATCCGCATCAGGAATTTATCCAAGTCAATACCACCAACATTCTCTTTATTTGTGGAGGTGCGTTTGTAGGGCTGGATAAAATCATTGAACGCCGCATCGGCAAACGAGTGATCGGCTTCGGTTCGGATGAATTGGGCCCGGTTGCCATCGATGAAGAATACATTTTAAACCGTGTAGAAACCGAAGATTTAATCAAATACGGGATGATCCCCGAATTTGTAGGCCGTTTCTCTAGCATCGCCTCGCTTGAAGAATTGGACCGCGTAGCACTCAAAACGATCTTAACTGAACCGAAAAATGCTGTCTGCAAACAATATGAAAAGTTATTTGAACTTGAAGGCGTTGAATTGGAGATCACTGACGACGCATTGGATGCCATCGCCCAAAAAGCGATGGAGCGCAAAACCGGAGCCCGCGGCCTTCGCGCCATTCTCGAAAAAGCCATGATGGACATCATGTTCGATATCCCCTCCATCTCTGGAGTTACCAAATGCATTGTCACCAAAGAAGTGATTACGGAAGGCTCTGAACCCTTGCTTGTGTATCAGGATCAAGATCAAGTGGAGTCTGCGTAACCCAAGACACTCGGCATAACCAAGTAAGTTTATAATAACCAAGTGAAGTCGGCTTAGTCCCTGCCCTACCGCCCTTTCACAAATTTAACTTTCAATGGAACGAATGAGGTAAGAATGGAATTTCATGTTGGCGATTCTGTAGTAAAACCTGGATTAGGAATTTGCAAGATTAAAGCCATCCGCAAATTGGAAGTGGATGGAAAGCAACAGTCTTTCTATGCCTTGCAGTCAGGCGAAGCCAATGTGATGATCCCCTTCGAAAAAGCCCACAAAGGCGCTATCCGTATGCCTATATCAAAAGAAGAAATGGAAAAAATTTACGAATACTTCCATGAACCCATTGTTGTGCCCAAAGATGAATACGAAGAACCAGAGATGTATCCCGTAGACCCCGATGAATCCCACAAATCCATTAAAGAATGGGAGCCGCACGGCTTGGCCAAAATTCTAAAGCACACATTTTACAAAGAAAAGATGGGCCAAATTACAAACGAAGAAAAAGACCTCTTCAAACAAGCCATGGCGCTCTTGAGCGAAGAGTTCGCCCACCTAGACCGCACCATCCGCCCCCGCGCCATGCACAAAATCAAAAACGCCCTCAAAGAAGGCCGCACCAAACGCAAAGAAGTGCTGCATCATTAATAATTATATTTTTGTGCATAGTTTTCTTTCTTTAACCAAGATTGTTGATAGAAAAAAACACACCCAATCCAAGGAGAAACAAAATAAGCGTGTAACTCATACGATAGGCAGTTTTGCCACTGAGAATATTGATCTCGGTCGAAGCCATCCATCCAGCCAATGAGAAAAATACAAACAAAATCAACAAAGGCCACTGGAAAAAAGGATTCGTACGATGCAGCAATTCGATAAGTCGAAACGTATATTCATCTGAATACACGCCATGCAGAAATAAAACCAGGTTGTAATGATAAGCAATCAAGATCAACAGAATAATGGTCCCTAATAAGGATAAAAAGTAAGTATGAATCTGGTTTTGAATGGAGTGGGTACACAATACAGCGATGCTATAAGGCAACAAAGCAAATACAAGCCAATTGAGAAATACAACACCACTAAAATTCCATCCAGTATAATTCTCGGTGATTTGCTCGATCGAATCGTATCCCAGTTTGGTAAGCAGCAAGGCCACGGCAATGGAAAGCAATAAAGCGGGAACAAATGTTGAAATATATTTTATACAAAAAATACGGCTCCACGATATTGGCTGATAATACAAACAACAGGTTTTCAATTGTTTCTCGTGAGGCTGATAAGTCGTGATCCCCAAATAGATCGACCAGAGCGTGCAAATACCAATCAGAATCGCCGCAATCTCAGCATCCAAGTTGAGTTTAAACGTCATCTCATTTTCAATAGACCAGACCAGATTGGGGTCTAGTCCAAAAAACGATACGACGGATATCAAAAACAACAGCAGTGAGAAGATATAAGGAATTTGCAATTCTTGAAATTGCTTTCGGCTAAGAGAAATGATAGGAACTGTAAGGTAATTTCGTTTTTGATATTTAAGCCAAAAGCCGGCAATGAGCAAAAGTATTACATAGATGGCATACTCTCTCATGATGATATTAAAATTTTCATTGAAATATATTCCACTTTTCAAAATAGTATTGATATTCAATCCGAAATAAAACAACACACAT
>CAZEZQ010000298.1:0-6700 GCA_964516245.1 uncultured bacterium
GGGAACGGGATATAGACGGTTTCGCCCTCTACCCCCGGCGGCGCGAGCAGATCGCCGTCCTGCGCGTGCAGCGGCGCGGCAAACGTTGCCAGCATGGCAACGATCAGAATGGTCACTGTTGTGCGTACAAACATTATTTGTCGACTCCCGTCATGACCACGCCGCGCATGAAGACGCGCTGTGCCATGAAGAACAGCACTATCGGCGGGATCAACGCCATCAGTGCGGTGGCCTGGATCAGGTGCGGCTGCTGGTCGTATACGAAGTTGAACTGCTGGATCGCCACCGAGATTGGCGCGATTTTCGGGTTGCTCAGCGTGTAGATCAGCGGTTCGAAGTAGTCGTTCCACGCAAACACGAAGTGGAACAGGCTCACGGCGACAATCGCGGGCCACGACTGCGGGATGATGATCGATATCAGGATGCGGAACGGCCCGGCCCCGTCGATCATGGCGGCTTCGTCGAGTTCCATCGGCAGCGTGCGGAAATACTGCCGCAGCAGCAGCACGTTATAAGCGTTGGCGAAGAAGTGCGGCACGATCAACGGCAGCCATGTGCCCGTCCAGCCCAACACCTGCGCGAAGACGAAATACGTCGGCACCAGCGTCACCTGCTTGGGCAGGATGATGGTGGACATCAGCACCAGGAACAGGACGTTTTTAAAGGGCAACGGGAAGCGTGTAAACGCATACGCCACCAGGATACACGAGATTACCGTGCCCGTCACACCCAACACCGCGATCATGAACGTGTTGTAGATGTGGCGTGGGAAGTTCACGCCGTCCCAGGCTTCCTCGAAGTTGTCCCACTGGGGATTGAGGAAGCGTACCGGGTTGTCAGTGGGGCGCTGCTGATCGGCGAACGATTGCTCCGACCATGCCAGAAGCCCGGCATCGAGGTTATCGGGATTGATGAAATAGCTTTCGACTTCGCCGACACCCTCGCGCACCAACGCCCAACGCTGCATCCCGCCATCCGGATCGGGGACTTCATACAGCGGGTATTCTGCGCCGGGCAGCAGCACGACTTCGGGAATCTTCTTGCCGCGATAGGTATAGAGTTCCGCTTTGGTCAGTGGCGTGGCATCCGCGAGATCGCCTTCCCAGGTCACAATGCCGGACTCCGGATCGGCGGGATCGAGGAAGTAATGCACGCCATCTTCGGACTTAAACAGGGCGAGCTGTTGGGGGATGCTGTCGATGGGCACTTCATAGAGTGGATAATTTGACCCGCGCACGACGCCGTCTTCTTTGTAGCTCGTGCCGGTATACAGTAAGGTGACCGGTTCTTCGATGGGTTCCAGTTCCGCCGGGTCGCCGGTCCACTCAATCGCCCCGGCCTGTAAATCGTCCGGGTTGATGAGGATCACGCGGTCTTCCAGTTCCTTGATCAGCGCCCACTGCTGCATTTCACCGTCCACCGGGACGTTATACAGCGGGTACTTGGTCCCGGTGAGCACACTCCATTCGGGGTATTCTTCGCCCTCGTACAGGTATAGCACCGCGGACAGCGGCAGAATGCTCTTTTTGGTGATCTGCGGCTTGTTTTTGACGCTGGTCACGCCCATGTAGCCAAACGGCGACAGGTAGCCGATCAGGATCAGTAACGTGAAGAGGACCAACAGCGCGCTCAGGCCCAGATTGCGATAACTGGCAACAATACGTTTGCTGCCCCACAGTTTTTTGCTTTGCGTCGGTGTGATTTCGACCATGATAGTTAGTCATCTCCTCCGGCGTAATACACCCAGTAGCGCGCGGTGATGAAGAAGAAAGCAGTGACCACCATCGCAATCACGAACAACAGCCAGGCCAGCGTCGCCCCGTAGCCCATGCGGTCGAATTCGAACGCGACGCGGTAGAAGTAAATGTTGTAGAACAGGGTGATATCGTTCGGCCCGCCCGTCCCGCGCGAGATGATGTACGGGATTTCGAAATAGCGGAATAAACCGATCAACGCCAGCACCAGGTTGTAGAAGATCATCGGCGTGATCAGTGGCAGCGTGACCTTGCGGAAGACGATCACCGGTCCGGCCCCGTCCACTTTGGCGGCTTCATACAGTTCGGTGGGCACGGTCTGCATACTCGCCAGGATGGTCAACATGGCGTTGCCTGTGCCCCAGATGCCGATCATGAGCAGCGCGGGGTAAATCCACGTGGCGCTGTACAACCACCGGGGGCCATTGATGCCTAAAAATTCGCCTAAGAACCGGTTCAACCACCCAGACTCGGCGTTCAAGTAGCCATTAAAAATGTAGGTAATCGAAATAATCGGGACCATGTACGGCATGTAGAACAGGGTGCGGAACAACCGCCGTCCCCACAAACTTTTAGAGTTCAGCAGGGTTGCCAGGGATAGTGGAATGGCAATCGACAACGGCAGCGCCAGCAGCATGTATTGCAGCGTCACCCTGAGTGATATCGAAACGTTTCTGTCTCTGAATAACTCGCGGTAATTATCCAGCCCGATGAAGGTCACTTCGTCCGGCTTGGTTAATTGCAGGTCCGTGAAGGTGAAGCCCAACGAGACAATCATCGGGACAAAGTAGAATGCCAGGAAACCGATAATCCACGGGGAGAGAAACACCCAACCCCAGATTTTGCGTGTCTGTTGGATCGTCATCTCGCCGAAAAGCGTTCGTCTCCTGGGTTTTGATTCTTGCGTATGCTCGGCCAGGCTCATGGGGTGCTCTCCTTACGTGTTTGCAAACCCGCAGGTCTTTCAGAACGATGGGTGGCGACCAGGCAGCCGCCACCCACTGATTATGCGATCAAACTGCTAAAAGCGCTTACTCGGCAGCGGCGTCAAAGATCGGCTGCAAGTTGCTCAGCAGTGTTTCCGTTTCCGCGTCGATATCCAGGCCAGGGGTCGCCCAGATGTTGAGCGTCCAGTTCTGGATCACGCTCATGGCTTCGCTGTAGTTGGGCATCCAACCTTCGTGGCTGGGGTTGTCCGGGTAGGTCGCGCTTTCCATTACGACATCCCAGTTCACGCCCTGCGGGAAACGCTCGTCCAGGCTGTCCAGGAACGGCTGGAGGAACACTTCGTCAGACGGGGCCGCGCCGTAAACCTGCAAGAGGGTCGGCATGGCCGGGCCGGCCACGAGGTAATCCAGCACCATGAAGGCTTCCACCGGGTTCTCGGTGTATTCCAGGATGCGGAAGGTGTCCGCGTGCAGCTTGGCGGTGTATTCGCCGTTGTAGGACGGCACAACCGCGATATCCCAGTTGGCAACTTCGCCGACGCAGCAGGTGTACCACAGGTGCGTGATGCTCATCGCCACGTTGCCGGAGTTGAAGACGTTACCATTCAGCAGCATGTCGCTCTGGTTGTAGTCATAGCTGGGGATGAAGTTGCTTTCGTGCCAGCCATCGTACAGCCAGCGGATACCTTCGGCCCAAGCTTCCGGCATGACGGCTTTGCCGCTTTCGGCATCGAAGAACGTGCCCGCACCAAACGGCGAGGTCACGCCAGAGCGGATGTCGTCGCCCCACCACTGCGGCGCGTAACCGAACTGCACGATGTTTTCAGCGTCGAAGTCTTCGCTCATCGCGTTGTTGCCGTTGGCGTCCAGCGTCAGCAGCATGGCGATCTCGGTCAGCTTTTCCACGTTCCATTCATCACCGTCGGCATACGGTTCGCCGAACGCCTGGGGCGGGTAGTCCACACCGGCAGCGTCGAACAGGTCACGGTTGTACCATACGAACGAGGGGAAGGTGGCGAACGGCAGACCGGTCAGGCCCTCTTCGGCATCGCGGTAGAAGTCGATCAAGCCGGGGTTCCAGCGGCTCAGGTCGTAGTCGAGTTCTTCGATGATCGGGTCCAGGTCGAGGAACGTACCGGCGTAGTCATTCGAGCCACCGATACCCACCGGGCCGATGATGTCCGGCGCGCTGCCGGAAGCGATCAGCGTGCTGAGCGTATCGCGGCTGACATCGAAGTCAGCGACGATGATCTCAATCTGGATGTCGTCATGGGTGGCGTTGAACTCTTCCATGAGCGCGTTCTGGGCTTCCTGGTGTTCCGGCTGCCCACCCGCGCCGAGGCCGATGAACCAGGTGATGGTGACGGGGCCGTCCTGGGCGGATGCGTCATCCTGGAAGGGGACGATCAGCGCCATCATGACGGCGAGCAAAACGAGACCAACGATCAATTTGCGTAACATGTGTCTTCTCCTAAAGAAACGAACTCAAACGAACGAACAAGTGTTGAACCTGAATAGGTCAACGAACCGGGATACTCTGTTTGATCGGGTAATTGGGTCAAGGTGTTTTCTCGCGATGGATCCTCCTTTTTGCGTATGGCGTTAGTCTCGGCATTTTGGGGATCAGTGTGGGAACCCGCAAGATGCGCGGATCACCAGTTGAGTAGGTAACTCCACCTGGTAAGGCGGAGTGATCTTTCCTTCAATCAGGCCGATCAACCCTTCGGCGGCCAGGTAGCCCAACCGCTGTACCGACTGCCGCACGGTGGTGAGCTGCGGCGTGGCGAGCGTGGCAAAGGGCATATCGTCAAAGCCGACCAGGGCGATATCGTCCGGCACGCGCAGCCCGGTTTCGCGGATGGCGTGCAGTGCCCCCAGTGCCATCTGGTCGCTGGCGATGAACACCGCATCGGGCCGGGCGGCGAGCAGTTTACGCATCCCGATATAGCCGCTGTTGTCGGTGAAGTCGCCCACGAAAATCAGGCTTTCATCCTGGACGAGATTCATCCGTTTAACCGTGTCGCGGTAGCCTTCCAACCGGTCGTGCCCGGAACTCTGGTCTAACCGCCCGGCAATGGTGGCGATGCGTTGGTGGCCTAGCCGGGCGAGATGCTCGACGGCCTGCTGCGCCCCCTGGCAGTTGGCGGTATCGACGTAATTGATCACATCGACGTGCCGCCAGGGACGCCCAATGAACACGAAGAGGTGCCCGCGTTCGAGCAGTTCATCGACCAGCGTATCTCCGCGCGGCGTGGAGGCCAGGATCAGCCCGTCGGTCGTGCGGTTGTCGAGCACGCGCTGGTGTAGTTGGGTCGGGGCGGCGTTTTGACCGCGCAGCCACAGCATCACGTCGTAGTCGTTTTCATTGGCGCAGGAGGTCGAGGCTTGCAGCAGAATCGGGAAATAGGGGTCGGTGAACAGGTCGCTCACAAAATAAGGCACGTACATACCCAGTACCCGTGTGCGCTGTGTGACCAGCGACCGCGCCGCTAAGTTGGGGGTGAAGTTGTATTCCTGGATAATGCTGAGAACGCGCTCGCGGGTTTCTTCACGCACGTTGGGCGAATGGTTGATCACACGCGAAACGGTCGAGCGTGAGACACCAGCCATTCGGGCGATATCTTCCAGGTTCAAAGCGGCATTTTGTTTTTTTAGAGACATTTTGGGAGCGTTCTCACAAATCCGCAAAAAAATATTACCTGAAGTCGCGCAAGGTTTCGTTTTTCAATCATCAAAAGGCTCACAAAGCCAGAAAAATTTAACCTGGAACGTTGTGCTGCGCCCTCAAAATGGGAGCGCTCTCATCGCACCTGAATCCAGTATATGCCCGAAAATCATGCGGTGTCAAGCAGTTCGTGGGTGCAAATTATCATACGCGGCGTGTGAGTTTTGTCATGTGCTGGCGCGGCGCGCGGGTACGGTTATGGGGCGTGTACCTGCGTCTGCTCAAAATACGCGATGATCTGGTCAATCGTTTTTTCGAGCGGGGTGGTAGGCTGCCATCCGGTCGCGGCTGCGATCTTGGTCACATCCGGCACGCGGCGGCGCATATCTTCGAACCCGGCTTCGTAGGCTTCTTCGTAAGGGACCCGCACGATCTCGGAATGGCTGCCCGTGCGCGCCTTGACCTGCTGGGCTAGCTGGTAGATGGTGACTTCTTCGCTGGAGCCGATGTTGAACACCTGCCCGTTGACGCGCTCCAGCGCTTCAGGGTGTCCCAGCCGGATGATTGCGTCCACCACGTCGTAGACGTTGGCGAAGCAGCGGCTTTGCTGTCCGTCGCCGTAGACCTGGATCGTTTCTCCGGACATCGCCCAGCGTACAAAGCGCGGCACGACCATGCCGTAATGCCCCACCTGTCGCGGTCCGACCGTGTTGAACAGCCGGAAGATCGTCACCGGCAGGTTGGCAGCTTTGAGATACGCCAGCGCCAGAAACTCATCCAGCGCTTTAGAGGCCGCGTAGCTCCAGCGGCTTTTGGTGGTCGCACCCAGGATGCGGTCATCTTCTTCGCTGAACGGAACCTTCACGCCCTTGCCGTACACCTCTGAAGTGGACGCCAGCAGCACCCGTTTACGGTAGCGGCGCGCGGTTTGCAGTACGGTCTGCGTGCCGTCCACGTTGATCGAGATCGTGTCAATCGGGCTGTGTACGATGGAAAACACCCCCACCGCCGCCGCCAGGTGATAGACGAGATCACACTCACTGACCAACCGGTCCATAACGGCGGCGTGCCGGATATCTTCGATGGCGTAGCGAAAACCGTGCGCGCTTTCCAGGTGGGCGATATTCTCAAAGCGCCCGGTGGAGAGGTTATCGATCACGGTAACGCGGTCGCCGCGCGAGAGCAGTTGTTCCGCCAGGTGGCTGCCAATGAACCCGGCCCCGCCGGTGATCAATGCGTGAGTCATGCGTGCCTCTTTTTGTGTGAGATGCTGTGCCGTGTGCAAAGAACGCGCACATGATACCACACCAGGGGCGTAAAAACCTACCGGTTTA
>CAZEZQ010000299.1:0-6695 GCA_964516245.1 uncultured bacterium
TCTTTACGATATATTGTGTGGCCATTTTCTGGATCGGACTTTTTGCCGGCTTGTCTTATAACTGGAGAGTGCGAAGTTCTTATGCAATTTTTGTATAAGTTCCATAATATCAGAAACTTATACAACAGTCTGCTTTTTGTGCCCTAAAAGTCATAAGTTGTTCATTCTATTGATCTTACAAAATGGCGACCATAGAACTTCGCACTCTCCAGTTATAAGATATTCCATTAAAATTTGTGTAAGGATTACTCAATGTGGAATGACTGGTTCACTATTCTCATTTTTGCAATTCTCGGAATCATCGCCCTATTATTATTGCTTTGGATCGGCAAGGGCTTATTTTCTGGCACAAAGAAAAAAAAGCCGCCATCGTCTGCAGAAAACAGTTGGTCGAACAACGCCATTCGCAAGCAAGGCGAAGGGGGCAAGGGAATACGATAGTTGCGCTATACTGGCATTCACAATTTGTGAGACAGGCATTCAACCTGCCTGATTGTGATGCGGGCATCCTGCCTGCCTAAAGATTGAGAAACCAGCCTAAAGAACCAGGCTTGAAAACAAACTATGCGTTTTTCAAAAACAACCGACTACGCATTCCGAGTAATGGTGGCCCTGGCTCGTGCGGGCGATGAGCGGCTGAGTTTGCACAACTTAGCTGAATCAGAGAAGATTCCACGCAAATTTTTGGAACACGTGATCCGTAGTTTGAAATCAGCCGAGTTGGTGCAAAGCACCCCCGGTCCCAAAGGCGGTTATCAGCTCACCCGAATGCCTCAATTTATATCGGTGGCGCAAATCATTCTGGCGGTGCACGGCCCTTTTTTACCCGTAGACCGCTTAAATACTGAAACCTTGCCCAGGCATCTCAAAGATCCAGTAGAACGCTTGCGGATGGTGATCAACGACATCCGCGCTTATACCCATCAACGGCTCGAATCAATCACGCTGGCCGACCTGGCCGAAGTCGAAGCCATCGGCGAAGCCCGCGAAGCCTTAATGTATTATATTTAATACGGCATCCCACTCGACAAGATAAGTCAAAATGGGTTTCATATGCAAAATTCCAATAAAACAGATGATGAGTGACCTATGATAGAATCCATTCGCAACATTTTAGTATTGATCCCCCTTTCGCTATGGTTTGGTGGAGCGGTGGCGATCGGTTTTTTTACGGCTCCAGCGGTGTTTGGCGGGCTGTCATCGCGCACACTGGCGGGAGAAATCATGACTGTGATCTTCGACCGGCTGCGCTGGGTGGAATATATCACCATGATCGCGTTTTTTGCTTCTGAAGCGATCAAATATTGGGCCCTTCCCGAAGCGCGAGGCATGCGGGAAGCGGGCATCACCGTGCTCATCGTGGCCTTTCTTTTGGTGCAACTGTTTTCGGTGGCGGTGGTCAGCCCTAAAATTGAATCAATCCGCGCAGAAATTGATTCGTTTGACGACCTGCCCAAAGACAACCCCCAGCGCCAGGCTTTTGGAATGTGGCACGGCATTTCAATGCTTTGTATGGTGATCGGTTTGGGTTTGTCTGCAGCGATTCTGATCGTATACTTTGTACCGTTAAAATCTCGATCCATTTAGATTGGACTTATGGCTACTTGTTATATTGCAGTCGGCTCTAACTTGGAGAACCGAAGAGAACATATCGACCGGGCGATTGAATATTTGCAAAATCACCCCCAGGTGTTGACCATCAATCTATCGCCGCTCTACGAAACTCAGCCGGAAGAGATGGACCCCGGCGCCCCAAAATTTCTCAACGGCGCGCTGCAGGTACAAACCCTTCTGTCTGCCGATAATGTCATGAAAGTATTGCTGGATGTGGAGCGCGAACTGGGGCGTGACCGGGGGGACGAAAAAGGCAAAAAGCTAGACCGCACCATTGATTTGGATCTGCTCATGTACGGCAACGAGATCATCAACGAATCAGACCTGGTTCTCCCCCATCCCCGCATGCACCAACGGGGATTTGTCTTGAAACCCTTGGCCGATCTCTGCCCCCAAAAGGTGGTCCCCGGTATCGAAAAAACCGTACAACAGTTGTTAGACGAATGCCCCAATCTCGATGGCATCGAACCGTATGAATAACTTCTGGCGTAAAGTTCTTTTTTGGAGCGCAGGCGTCCTCGCCTGCAACTTCAGACATAGCAGGCGAGGCGCCTGCGCTCCAATACATAGCAGGCGAGGCGCCTGCGCTCCAAGACATAGCAGGCGAGGCGCCTGCGCTCCAAACATAGCAGGCGAGGACGCCTGCGCTTCAATAACAAACAGCATAGAATTTTAATTGTATATTTTATCGAGGCCTAATGAATGACTTTACCAATGGTCTGGCTGAATCCAGCCACTCTCTCTTCAAAGGCGCATTTCGCCTGTTCTTGTTAGGAACTCTCAGCCTTCTGGGATACATATATCTCTTCCGGCTCTCCCTGGGCCCGTTGCAGCCAGGTGATTTGGACGAAATTTATATCACCGATTTTTTATACACATTCGCCTTTCTGTTCGTTTGCTATTGGCTGTTGGTCATGCCCTTGCTCAAGGGCCAACGCATGGACCAACGCCATTTGTGGTTTGCTATCGGCTTCAGTTTATTGTTTCGGGCTGTGCTTCTCCCCAGCGATTTGATCTTGGAAAACGATATTTACCGCTACATGTGGGATGGCTACAACATGCAGCGCGGCACCAATCCCTACCAGTATGCCCCTTCCGACCCGGTCACAGAATCTTACCGCACCGATTATTGGGACAAGATTAACTACAAATACGTCCCAACCATTTATCCACCCACTTTGCAATACGTGTTTCTATTCTCCAATGCGCTTTACCCCGGCAGTGTGTTTGGTATGAAGTTTGTTTTACTGATTTTTGATGTGGCCACCATTTTTCTCTTGTTGGCGCTGCTCAAGAAATTGAATTTCCCGCCGGAGTGGTGCCTGGTCTATGCCTGGTCGCCCCTGGTGATGAAGGAGATCGCCAATTCAGGCCATGCCGATTCGGTTAGCGCATTTCTCTTGGTGTTGTTTTTATATCTATTGGCCCGGCAGCAAGCGCTGTGGAGTGTGGCGGTTTGTGCGTTGCTCATGTTGACCAAGTTTTTCGGTATCTTACTCTTGCCGCTATTTCACCGGATGTGGAAGTGGAAGTATTACGGGCTGTTTGTGTTGCTTGTAGGGATGCTTTACATCCCCTTTCTTAATCCAGAGGTCAATCCATTTCAAGGATTCCTGACATACTCCAAAGAATGGCGTTTCAATGCCGGGGTGTTTGAATGGGTGACAACGATCATCGAAAATTCGGTGGGCATGATAGAGTTAGAGAATGATGTTATGATTTGGCTCTTTCAAGGCAATCAGCTTTTGACCGCAGACATAATAGCCCGTTATTCCTTATTCGTTTTCATCTTGTTTGTCACATTGGGTTGCGCCATTTGGGTGGAGCGCAAGCAAAACCTGCTTGACCTATCCCGCGCCATCTTTGTCGTGCTAGGTACTCTACTGATCTGTTCACCCGTAATCGATCCCTGGTATCTCACTTGGATCGTACCCTTGCTCTGCATCCACCCAAGCCGCGCTTGGCTTCTCTTCACCGGCTTGGTATCGCTTTCATATATCTATTATTACGATTATAACTTCCCCTCCTGGCTGCAGCCCGTTGAGTTCGGATTGTTTTTTGGGCTGCTAATTGCAGAATGGATTTTCCCCCGCTGGCGCGTAGGTCAATTCAGTGAGATAGAGCGTAATTAATTTTCAACCAGGGTGAAATAGGAACGTTACCCCACTTTCACTTTCTTTTTTAGTGGATTAAACCGCGCCAGCAAACTCCAAAAGTGGTCTTGCCGCTCGGCACGGCCGGAATAAATATCTTCGACTTCGGCCATCAGAGTTTGGACATCAATAGGCCTTTGCAATACGTGCACTGAGTTGGAATGGTTCAATCGTTTCTGTTCTTCTGCTGTGATTTTTGAATAAATCAATATGATATTGGATTGATTGGCGATGCCTTTCAGCAACCAAATCAGATAACTGGGAGTATCGATTTGCTCGCATTGGCCCAATACAAAAACATCAAATGGCTCGCTCCGAGCTTTGTTCCAAACATCCAAATCGTCATGGGCTTGCTTGAGTTCACCACCGTTTTGCCGAACCAAATTTTGTAAAAATTTTTCTTCTTCCGGCAGCAGTCCAATTGCTAAAATTCGCAGCGCATTATTTTTATCATTCGGCGCAATCATGGTTTTTCTCCTTCTAACGCAAGCGAGGAGTTCGTATGAGATTTTCGTGGTGGCAATTCCGCCTGCATCTATAAGAAGTATCTCAAAAAAATGTGATTGCCAAAGAAAATGATAGATATTTGATAAGAAAGTAATTCGTTTGGCAAATCAATTACTTTCGTTTCATGGAGGGCTATGTTTTGTTTTTCAATTTCCCAAAGCTTATTCAATGTCATTTAGGTAAGGAATATGGCAAGAAATGGGTGGCACAGGTTTCTTAACCTGTGCCTGAAACTTGTATGAACGATGGAGGGGCCGGCACTGGTTGAAAAACCAGCGCCGCCCAAAAGTTTTTTACCCCTTAACTATATGGCATTGAAAGCGTATTACTCCCTGATTCATCTGTGTGAATTGTGTTTGTTGTTACCCCCAATGGGGTGATATAAAATAAACAGGCGCTTTTCGACATCTGACTTATTAGTAAAGATCAGCTTATTAAGGGTGGCTAGGGGGGTATCTGAACCTATCATTTTACTTTTGACAGAGTATTGTGACAGAGTATTGGTATATAAGAACCTTTTCTTTTGAATACAAAGGATAAAACAATGGCTCAATCTTATCTTGATCGATATGGACCGTGGGCACTGGTAACCGGAGCCTCATCGGGTATAGGAGAAGAATTTGCCCGTCAGCTGGCAGCCAAAGGGCTCAGCCTGGTATTGCTCGCCCGCCGCGAAGAACGGCTCAAAAAATTGGCAGATGAACTGCGCTCCAAACACGGTGTGCAAACCCGGGTGGTGGCAATCGATCTCACCCAGCCGGATTGTATCAAAGATATTCAGGCGCAAACCGATGGCCTCACCATCGGTTTGCTGGTCAACAACGCCGGGGTGGCCAATCCAGGGCGTTTTTTACAAAAGCCCCTGGAAGACTTCGAGCAACTGATTGCGCTTAACGTCAACGCCTGTGTACAGCTCACTCATTATTTCGGCCGTCGAATGATCGAGCACAGCCGGGGCGGCATGATCTTCGTCAGTTCGGTGATGGGCTACAATGCCGGGCCTTATTATGCGTGTTATTCAGCTTCGAAAGGGTTTGAATTGTTGTTTGGCGAATCGCTCAGTTATGAATTGAAAGAACATCATATCGATTCGCTGGTGCTCACAGCGGGAATTACCCAATCTGAACTGATCGATAAGATGCAACAGCAGGGGGTCGATATCCGCAATACTCCGTTCCCCATACTGAAAACTGGATACGTGGTTCGTTCTGCAATCAACGCGCTGGGCAAACGAACCACCATCATCCCTGGATTGTTTTACAAAATTACAACTTTTATTAACATCCGTTTCATACCCCGGTGGTTCAACATTTGGGCGGCAGGCAAATCGATAGAACGTGCGTTGATAAAGAAACATTAGTTTTGAATCAAAACCTTTCCTTCAACCGGGCGGTGGTCGCTTTTTGACGCATCGTCGGGAGGGGTAAATCCGTCGAACAGAATTTTAGAATCCACTTGCCAATGGCTGGGCTGGTGCGCGACAAAGAAAAAATCAAGAATGCCATTGTATCGTGGGTGCAGAGAGGTTTTCTCCAAACGGCCAGGCTGAACCCAATCGAAAACGCCTGGAGCAACAAAATTATGGAAAGCCGCATTGCCGCGTCCGTTATCAATATTATAATCAAAATTGTAATCGCCGGCCGCCAAAATGGGCAGTGTCTGTTGTTGAGCCCAAACCGTAAGGCCAGTGGCTTGTTCTTGTCTCAGGTTGGCATTGACCCGCGCCAGATGGTTTACCATAAACAGAAAGCGGGTGCTGGTTCCCTGAAGATGAAATTCTGCAACAAATGGAGAGCGGTGGTTGCCGTCATTGAGGGTATAGGTGTTGGTTCCATCGCTGGTTTGGGTGAGTTCTTCGATCTCAATCAAATCAAAGCGTGCCGCATCCCAAACAATCATCATCCGGTCCCCACTCCCCGAATCGCTTACTCGGTACTCAAATTTCGACTCACGGCCATAAGCCCCCTCGCCCCATTCAACAGCCTCAGCATAAGTTTGGGCATTACCGGCATTCACTTCTGTCAAGCCAAATAGATCATACCCTTCCAACGCTTCCAACTGATCTGCAATATAATGAGGATCATTGTCTCCACTTTCCAAATTCCATCCCAGTATCAAAATACGGGTATCCGCCTGGATGGAAAGAACAAGCAAAGCCTGCACCATCAAATACAATAATTCAAAACCAATCCGCTTTCTCATCATGATCTCCTTTTATAAAGATGTGAATATCATTCATACCATTTATGAGAATTGCAATAGGAACGTTTATAAAACTTCTGATTTACGTAAAGAGTATGCATAACCAATTCAAATCTCAGCACTTACAAAAGTGTTCCATAAGAGCACCCAACCCGCCCCGGCGAGCTATATCAAGATGAAACTAAAGTGCTTCAATAATGTTTGCTCAACAATCCCCTC
>CAZEZQ010000300.1:0-6691 GCA_964516245.1 uncultured bacterium
GTTACTATATATTGTGTGGTCGTTTTTTGTATCGGACTTTTTGCCGGTTCGTCTGTTAAAATCCATTTGATTGAATCAAGATTACAAAAAGTAGGCAAACTTTTTTTATGGACCCAAATGTTTGTGCGGAGATTGTGGCAAAGCATGGGAAGGAATGTTACTCCTTCTACAATGAGCCTGTCCGTGTGAGGGAAGAGGGATACAAGAACCTCATGGAAGATATGATCCGTGAGGCCAAGCGTCTGGCTGGATTGCTTTGCATTTATATGGATGAAATTACCTTCGGCCATTCGATCTCTCAAATCAAACTCATCGTGGTTTACGACTCTGAAACTTGTGACGAAAACAACATGAAGTTCGATCAGGTGCTTCGTACGATCGGAACCCGGAATATCGTCGATGAAAATCTGGTATCTCTCGATCAAAAACTTCTGGAAAATATTCCCAAATTCGATTGCCTGTTGCAGCCTCAATGGGTAATGGGCAAAAAACTCAATATTTCATATCCCTCCTCCGGAGAGATTCGATTTTTTAATATTTCGCGGGTATTGGACTTGCTCTGCAGTGGATTCTTGCGCGATTTTTTCCTTTGGGAAACGGAACGCGAAGTGAACACCCGTGAATCGTTATGGAAATTAAAACGGCTTCGCCGTTTGTTGGATTTGGCCAAAGTGATTTTGCGCAAAGAGAAAACCCCCCGTTGGGATGGCTATATGGAGACGGTTTATTATATGTGCGACAATTGGTTCGAAATGGGCATCGAACGCTATCGCATGTTGATGTGGACCATCCGAGAAGGTTTGTGTATTCTTTTTGAATTGATCTCTGAGCTTTCCAGTTATTTTGACCGCGCGCGCGTGGTGAATCTCCGCTTGGATCCCAATGTATCCGATCCTCATGCATTAATCGTCAGTGATAAAATCGCGACTTTGTTTACCAGCAATTGGACCTCCGAAGAAGCGTTGGAACGCATGATTTGGTGCCATCGCAAGCTGGGCCAGTTCATCACAGTGCTGCCCGCTTCTTTTGCGCTGCAATTGTATGAATACGCGAAAGGGCACAACGCTTTTAGCCGGTATATTAAATCTTGTTTCGTTGTTGAAGGCATCAGTGGAAATATGGAGCGTTCGTACATATCACTTGAACGGGCCAAAATCATCAATCATTATTTGAACTTTAAAATCAAACTCGGATTGTCACTGAATGATGACACTATTTGCCACTGCAATTTGCGGGACGGGTCGACACTTGCCAAAGCGGCCAATATGATGAATACCCAAAAGAACAAGGTTCGCCTGAAACGCGTACAGCGAATTTTACAAGGGGAAGAAGAACCAACCGCCGAATTAGCAGAAGAAGGATAAATCCCTATGACAGAATATTCAACCAAATCCCGGTATTTTGAATACCGGAAGGGGGAACTGTTTGTTGAAAATGTGCCAATGCGCAAAATCCACATGCAATATGGAACCCCAACATATGTGTATTCCAAAGCGGCCATATTGGACGCTTTTGAAGAATATCAAAGAGGGTTGGAAGGAGTTCCCCATTTGGTGGCGTTTGCCGTAAAAGCCAATGGCAATGTGAATATCTTAAAAATGTTGGCCCAACGGGGCGCGGGGGCGGATTTGACTTCCGGTGGGGAACTGTATCTTTCTTTACGGGCCGGTATTCCAGGTAGCCGAATCGTATTCTCAGGCGTGGGCAAGACCGACCGTGAAATCAGTGAAGCCCTGGCAGCGGGCATTTTGATGTTTAATATCGAGTCTGAGCCCGAGTTGGATAATATTGCCAAATTGGCCGGCGAAGAAGGCCTGGTGGCTCCCATTTCCATTCGCGTGAATCCTAACATCGATGCCAAAACCCACCCCAAAATCAGCACCGGCCTTAAAGAACACAAATTCGGTGTAGCGGTAGAACGCGCAATGGATCTTTATCGAAAAGCGGCAACGATAGATTCCCTGGAAATCGCTGGTATTTCAGCCCATATTGGATCGTCATTAATGGACGAAGGCCCCTTATTGCATGCGTTGGAAAAAATCTTGGAAATCAAGAAACAATTGGAGCAAGAAGATATCTCCATCAAATATCTCGATATTGGCGGTGGATTGGGGATCCAGTATGAATATAAAGCCCCTACGAGGCCTGAAGACTATGCTCATCAACTAAAAGAAAAAATCAAAGATAAAGGCGTTACGTTAATTCTTGAGCCTGGACGTTCATTGGTAGGAAATGCCGCTATGCTGCTCTGCCGGGTGCAATATGTAAAACGCTCAGATGACCGAACGTTTCTCGTTGTTGATGCGGGAATGAATGGCTTGGCCCGGCCAGCGATTTATGATGCTTATCATGCAATTATTCCGGTTCAACACAGAGACGGACAAATGGAACAAGCCGATATAGTGGGTCCTGTTTGCGAAAGCAGTGACGTATTCGGCAAACAACGGAGTTTGCCGGCGAGTGAAACCGGAGATTTGCTCGCCATTTGCTCAGCGGGAGCGTATGGTTTTGCCATGGCATCTCATTACAATGGACGGATCAAACCAGCTGAAGTTATGGTGGATGGTGACACGATGGCCGTGATTCGTGAACGCGAAACGTACGACGATCTCTGCCGCAATCAGGTTTTGGATTAAATGTGGAGTCCAGAATAAACTTGGAGCGCAGGTGTCCCCGCCTGCTTTGTATAAAGTTGCAGGCGGGACGCCTGCGCTCCAAATACATGATATTAGATGTTGTCTGAGTGTTAGAATTTTTGAGGATGAGCATGAAAAAAATTAATTCCAATGAAATTCCTTGGAGCTGGGGCGATGCCGGTGTTCGCTATATGCAGCAAGGCCCGGATGTTGAATGGGGATTGCTGCGCATGAAACCCGGCCAATCCTCACACGATTATGGCAAACACATTCATCATGTTGTGACAGAAACATTTTATTTTATTTTGGGAAATCCCAAATTCATTATTAATGGTGAAGAATACCGAATAAAGCCAGGGGAATCATACATAATCGAGCCGTATGATGACCATAACTTAGTAAATGATACTAATGAAGATCTTCTCGCCTTGTTCATCAAACATCCGTACATGCCAGAAGATCGTCATCCAGTAGAGTAATCAATCGTAGAATTGTTGAACAATATTTCATATATGGAGATATTTATGCAGATTAAAGGAGCGGATCGATTATCCAAACTGCCGGTTTATTTATTTGATGCATTGGATGCCAAAAAGGCGGAGCAGCAGGCCAAGGGTGTAAATGTTATCGATTTAGGGGTTGGAGACCCTGACCGTCCCACACCTCAATACATTATCGATGCACTGAAACAAGCGGTCGATGACGACAAAAACCATCATTATCCCTCTTACAAAGGCCTGCCTGAATACCGCCAAGCGGTGGCGCAATGGTACAAAAGCAATTTTGGAGTGGATCTAAATCCCGACAATGAAGTATTGAGTGTCATAGGCAGTAAGCGGGGTGTTTCTGACCTTCCTATGGCGCTTTGCAATCCTGGTGATGTGGTTGTGATTCCCGACCCCTGTTATACCGCTTATATCCCTGGGATCTTGTTTGCCGGGGCAGAAGTTCACCGTGTGCCATTGCTTGAAGAAAATGACTTTTTGCCTGACTTAAACTCTATTCCCAATGATATTGTGAAACGGGCGAAATTGATGATCTTGAATTTCCCAGGCAATCCGACGGCGGCTCTAGGACCTCTATCCTTTTTCGAAGACGTTGTAGAATTCGCCAAACAAAACAATATTGTTGTGGCGCATGACGCCCCTTATTCTGAAGCCGTTTTTGACGGCAACCGGCAGCCTTCATTTTTGGAAGCCAATGGAGCCAAAGAGATTGGAATTGAATATCACTCACTTTCTAAAGTTTATAATATGAGTGGTTGGAGGGTAGCTCATGCCGTGGGCAATTCAGAGGTAATCGGTTTGCTGGGCAAAGTTCGTTCAAACGCCGATATGGGAATCTTTCAGCCGATTCAATATGCCGGGATTGCCGCTCTTACGGGATCGATGGAATTTACCCGCAACATGACCGAAACCTATCAAAAACGTAGGGATGTGTTGGTGGAGGGATTGAACAAACTTGGTTGGAATGTTCGAAAAAATCCAGGAACTTTTTTCCTTTGGACACGCGTGCCGGAGAAGGGAACCAGCTCTGCCGACTTTGCCACTAAGGTTTTGGAAAAAGCCGGTGTATTAATAACCCCAGGCACTGGATTCGGCGATTATGGGGAAGGTTTCATTCGAATTGCCTTAACGGTTGAAGAAGAGGTTTACCGTGAAGTGCTCGACCGGATTGAGAAGGCAGGTTTGGTTTATAATTAGAGGGCAAATTCTGATAGCAGCATTAGGGGCATCCGCCGCAGCGAATGCCCCTACATTATAAAATTTCAAATATATTTGGTTAAATTGAATCCCTTAATTGGCAGCCTCAATTGCGGTCAAATCCACTTTTTCATTTTTTTCATCCTCTTCATTTTGTAATGGCCATTCTTGGTCATAGGTTTTCCGCCGTATTTCGTAGACCATGTTAATAAAGGTTTGCTTGGCGTTCATCGAACCGGAACTGCCCAGTACCCGATTGATTTCTTTAGCAGCCATTTCATCAAAAACCTTTCTGGATACAAGAATCTGAACTGGTTCTTGCATCGCATAGCGTTTCACCATACCACTCAATGCGTTTTCTTGTTCGTCATCGAGCTCCAACATATTCATTTCATCAACAAATTCTTGAAATTTTTTGAATTTCCGATATCTGTATGTACCGTAGACAATGACAAAAATCAGAAGGGCAAGACCGCCAAAACAGACAAAAAATAGTGTTGGATCAATTTCTTGCGGTGAAAAAAATTTGAACTCTTCCATGCGTTCCTCCAGGAATATCGGCACGATAAGTACCTTGATTTGGCGCTTACCTCAACCCTAGAGGAATAAAATATTGTAAATTGTAACAAAATAATTAATATATTATTATAAAGTATCTACTTTGTTCGATATGTCAAGCATTTATTTTTTTCTCAGCACAAAAGAAAGTCTTATGAAAGGTTTATGGGAAAAGCGTTTTAATTCCGATATATTTTACTACATTTAGTAACATTATTTTTTCCGCAAAAGAATTAGCCCCGAAGACCAGGCAGGGAATCTTCGGGGCTCTAGATAAAGGGGGAATTGGATTGGATCTGGGGATCGCAATCGGTACGTATATAAACGACTTTGTCTGTTTTGTGGTAACAAAGAAATCAATGTACTAATAGATAAATTATGATGTTGTTTTCGGGTCCAAAACATCCCTCAATCCTTCTCCAAGCAAATTGAAGGCAAGAACTGTAAATGCCAAAGCGGCTCCAGGGAAAAATGTGATCCAAGGAGCAACGCGAATGGCTTGGGAGCCATCATTGATCATTGAACCCCAACTGGGTGTGGGAGGTTGAGCACCTAAACCGAGGAAAGATAAACCCGCTTCAGCCATGATTGCCTGGGCCAATCCCATAGTCCACCATATCAATGCGGGGGCAAAACAATTTGGGATTAAATGAAAAGCAAGAATTCGTATATCGCTTGAACCATAAGATTTCGCTGCAGTGATATAATCTAAATTCTTCACAACCAGCACCTGTGACCGCATTAGCCTTGCCATGCTTGCCCACATCACCGCGCTTAATGAAACAAATACAGAAAGCAAACCCGCATTGAAGATTACTGCAATCGAAATAACCAAAAGGAGGAAGGGAAAAGCTAAAGTAATATCAACGATTCTTTGTAAGAATAAATCAATTTTTCCTCCATAATAACCAGAAATAGCACCAATGATGATACCAAGAATTAGGCTGAATGTTCGAGTTGAAACTCCAATAAATAAAGAGATTTGTGTTCCATGAATAACCCGGCTGAATACATCGCGGCCACTCTTGTCGGTTCCAAACCAATGATCCCATGAAGGGGCTTGATATCTTTGATGAAGGTCGATTGAATCGGGTGCTTCGCTTGTTAAAATCGGGGCAAACAAGGCAACGATAAATAAAAGGAATGTGGTAACCAAACCAAAAGCAATGTATGGATGTTTAAAGTATTTCATGAATCATACCGAATTCTTGGATCAAAATATGCATATAAGATATCCACCAACAAATTAATTAAGATAAATATGAAAGAAAAGAATATAACCACACCATTTATCAGAGGATAATCACGCTGGGATATGGCTGTCACCATCTGAAAGCCTAAACCCGGCCATGAAAAAACCTTTTCGGTCAATACTGAACCAGATAAATAACTGGCGAAATCTAAACCAATTATTGTTATGATTGGTATGATTGCATTGGCCAAGGCATGTTTGGAGATCAGGGCAAAGGAAGAAACGCCTTTGGCTCTAGCGCATGTAATGTATTGGTTTCCCATCACTTCTAACATGCTGGTGCGAGTCATTCTTGCTAAAAAAGCCACAGATTGTGTGCCCAAGGCAATTGCGGGGAGAATTAGATATTGAATGCTCCCATTCCCAAATCCGGATGGGGGAAGGAGTTGTAGTTGTATGCTGAACAAATACATCAAAAGCAGGCCCAGCCAAAACACAGGTGTGGATATCCCCAAAAGTGAAAACACCATTGCGATTCGGTCCACCCATGTATTGGGCAGAAGTGCAGAAATCATCCCAGCACTGATCCCCAGAAGAATCGC
>CAZEZQ010000301.1:0-6687 GCA_964516245.1 uncultured bacterium
GGCGAAACCCGCCGTTTGCGTGGCCAAATGACGAATGGTAATATCGTCCAACCATCCGGTTTCGGCATTCTCTTCCGGTGGCACGCCAAAATTGGGGTGATAGGTTTTTGCTTTGTCGTTCAAATCGATTACCCGATCGTGAATCCCAACCGCCAACGCAGTGGCGCCGAACGATTTGGTGGTGGATTTCAAATCGTATTTTTGCTCCGGGTCGCCCCACTGCATCACCAACTTGCCATGCCGGGTGATATAGCCTGAGCCATCACCGGTCAGCGCATATTCTTTCGCCTGCTCAAGCAGCGCGGTATCCATGCCCACATCGCTGGGCTCGGCCGTGCTCCAGCTGTCACCAGGAAAAATGGGCTCTGCCCCCAGCGGCAGCACAATCAATGAAAAAAGAAATAGAAAAATCAAAACAGTGAGTTTGGTTGGAGTGTAGTACATTCCCATTTCCTCCCAAATTGAATTAAAAATGAATTGAGTATCAATGTAATAGAGTGATTGTAGAGAAGAACAAGAGATCGCACAACGCGACTCGAAATAAAGAGGGGAAGGAATACGAAAACATCTCTAAATTCATTCCTGAACCTTCACCAAAGCAAGCACATAATCCTCATCCATCCGAAAACCACCTGGTGGGCCAGGGGATCTACCAGGACCAGGGCCTTGATCGCCACGCCTTGGGCGATGGAACCCAGGCTTTTGGTTGCGGCGAAACGGTGGGGATGGCAATCTCATCTCACTCTTTTCAGGGGCTTTGAAGGTTTTCAATAATTGATAAGTGATCTCTGAATTTAAACGGCTTAGTTTTGCGATACGATCTGCTGAACCCAACCAATAAATCTCTTTGTCAGCTCCAGCCCAATCCTTCAAATCATTTAACAATACTTCAGATAACGTACCAGATGAATCACTGCCATAACGCTCTTCGATTTTCGAGTGATCACCCATTGGGATCATTCGTTGCAAGTTTCGTTCACCCGGCTTTCGCTCGCGTCTGTCTTCCATACCAGGAGGCTGCATTCTTCGGTTGTACCGGTCGCCGAAATAGCGTGAATCGGCCAACTGCCACTGGCCGATAAAATCCAAATGCTTGTCAACCGGTTCGGGCGCAATGACAATCGAACTGGGTTCCACCTGATGGCGCACGACTTGTTCCATTGTGTAGAGCTGCATATTGCTTGAGCGCACTTGCTCGAGTTGAAGGCTTGTTTGGGGGACGTTGGCTGCAACAGCAATCACCAGCAAAGCAGCAGTGCCAATCGTGACAGACTTGGGCCATCTCCCATGCCACCTACTCAAAAGCCATACCGCTGCAATGCTATAAAGATAAAGAGTGGGGAGCAAAAACCGCAATGATATATCAAAGAAAAAATAGGACATGTATGCCAGTGTAATTGGAAAGACAATCCCCGTGAGCAACAAGCCTTGCGGCCTGCTTTCCCGCCGTATAAGCATCCAAATGATTCCGGCAAACCCCAACAAGAAGAAAACCCCAATTCCACGTACGATCAACAAACCCAGATAGGGGAAAAACTTTTCAAGAAAATATTCGATGCTGAAGATGGGAAAACCTAACTCATAAGTGGAACGCCAAAACACACCCAGGGCAAGTTTGTTGTAAAGCAATAGCACGGTCGTAGGGATCAATGCCCCAACGATAGCCGCCAGCACTGAGGGCCAGAGCCTTGGAATTTTTCGCCAATGCCAGAAAAGAAACAATCCAATTCCAACCGAATAAATGGCTTCTGGATAACGGAGAGTGGGAATCATCCCCAATATGAATCCTGAAGCCAGCGCCAACCAAACCGAATGGTTTTTGGACCACAAAATCAATAGGTACATCCCCATAAGCAGAAAGCCAGCGGTGGCGGGATGGGCATCGCCCATGTAGGTCCAAGTATTGGCCACTTGATTGAAAGCCATCATCAGCATGGCAGTCAGAGCCCACCAAGTACCCACCCATTCACGTATGGTCAAGAAAAGAAACACCAGCGCCAATGAAGTGAAGATTGGGTTCATAAGCGCAACAGCATAAGTGCCACCTATCCAATAAACAGGGGCCAACAGTGCGGGGAGCCCGGCAGGATAACGGCTGACAAACCGGTCTTCGCCAAACGCCAACCAATGCGGGGGGATGTATTGCATGGGGCTCTCACGGTCAAACCAGGTTCTTCCATATTCAGCAATCTGCCGGGTCTGAACATGATATCCAGCCGAATCGGGCCCCATACTCACCGGAACAAAATAATAAAACAATGCACTGAAGTGGAGTGCAACAATAACTCCCGCCAAGCACCAGGCATTGCGCTCATTTGCTGTGCACCTGCTGATCCACTCTTTCATGGTAAACCTTTCAGTTGGAGTACCGGCTGGAACGTTAAAGCTATTCCATGAAGAATGAAACGTTTGTATTTTGGATATTATTGAATGGAATTGAAAAAATTTTCCACATGTTTTCAGTTAACCATTCGTCAATCCACAAAAAAGTGAAAATGAGAAGAGACTGGAGATGGTGGTGGATGATACACGTGCACTCGGGGTGGAGGATAATGGCTATAATGATATTCACGATAAACCACCTTATTATGTTGAAAATAAGATCTCGGCCTGGCTTGTGCCTCATAATACCCATGGTGGTAGGCCTGCCTTTTTTGATCATCCACATAATCGTTTACTATTGCGCCCCCCAAAGCGCCGACACCAGTGCCAATCAAAGTTGCCTCCGTATCCCCACCAATAATCTGTCCGGCGGCGGCGCCCAATAACCCACCTCCCAAAGCCCCTCTCTGGGCGGGGGTAGTGTAGCACCCTGATAATATGAGACATGCAAGCAAAAAGATTGAGACCGCAATTGATTTGTTCATGTTTCCATCTTTTTCCTTTTTTTGTTTTATTCTATTTTATCGTAAAGATCATTGGTATGGCTAGAAATGTTTTGCATTATCTCAAATTCCCCGTAGAAAAACGTACTTGCGCTTTATCTACGAACCAAAATGGGCAAAATATGCTGCAGGAAATTTGAATCTCAAGCGAAGGGGAAAGTGTGCGATGTTGAATCGTTTTATAGTGATAATTGGTTTGCTTTTGATTGTCCCTTGTTCATTTGGCAATCCTCATCTGAGTGTGGATGTGGTGGTTTATGGGGGAACCTCTGCTGGGGTGATGTCAGCCTATACCACCGCCATGTATGGCCATCATGTGGTGTTGGTCGAACCGGGGCGGCATCTGGGCGGCTTGTCATCCGGGGGATTGGGCAAAACCGATGTGGGAGACCCGCGCGCGGTAACGGGGTTGTCACGCGATTTTTACCGGCGCATCGGGAAGCATTATGGGAAACAGGAAGCATGGAATTTCGAACCCCATGTGGCCGAACGCACCTTCGAACAATACATCAATGAAGCAGGCGTCGAAGTGTATTTTTCCCGGCGCGTGACCGGTGTCGAAAAAGAAGGCAGCAGAATCCAATCAATCACATTGGAATATTCAGACAATCCCAACGCCCGTTCAAATCTGGTCATACAAGCTGCAGTATTCATCGACACCAGCTATGAGGGCGATTTGATGGCGAGAGCGGGGGTGAGTTACACCGTTGGCCGCGAACCCAACAGCCAATATGATGAGCGATTCAACGGCGTTCAATTGTCCCGGCTGGCAGGCAGCGGGGTAACGGGAACTCCAAAAATCACACCTGAGTTTCCACTCGGTGTTGATCCCTACCGGGTAAAAGGAGACCCTTCAAGCGGCCTCTTGCCTTTGATTCAAGGGGAAGGATTGCCAGAAATCGGAAGTGGGGATGGCAAAATACAGGCATACAACTTCCGCATGTGCCTGACCAAAGATACCGAAAATCAAATGCCGATCCCCAAACCCGAAAATTACGATCCATTCATGTATCAACTGCTTCTGCGCCAGTTGGACGTGGAGCCCTGGGACAGTTTGTATGATGGATTCATTGTGAGCTCAATGCCCAATGGAAAAACCGATTGGAACAATTACGGGCTGATTGGGGTGTCTACCGATTACATTGGTGGGAACTGGGATTACCCCGAAGCCGATTACGAACAGCGGGAACAAATTTGGCAGGAACACAAAACCTATCAACAGGGTTTGATCTATTTTTTGGGTCACGATGAACGGGTTCCCAAGAAAATTCGGGATGAGATGCAAAAGTGGGGATTGTGCAAAGATGAATTTTTGGATACCGGCGGCTGGCCGCATCAACTCTATATTCGCGAAGCGCGCCGCATGATCGGCGAATATGTGATGACAGAACACAATTGCTTTGGCAAAGAAGATGTGGATGATGGCATCGCGCTCTCTTCATACAATTTGGATTCACACAACTGCCAACGAATTGTGGTCGATGGAATGGTGCGCAACGAAGGCAATATCAGCATCAGTGGCTTTGAACCCTATGCAGTCTCCTACCGCTCGATCACACCCAAGCGGGACGAAGCCAACAATTTGTTGGTTCCGGTAGCGCTTTCAGCCTCACACTCGATCTACGGCTCCATCCGCATGGAACCGACCTTTATGGCACTGGGCCAATCAGCCGCCCTGGCCGCCTCGATGGCGATAGAAAACGAGATCATCGTGCAAGAGATCGATGTGCAGAAATTGCAGCAAGAATTGTATGACAACCCACTCGCGAATCGCCCGCTTCCAGAAAGCAATGTTGAGGCCCTGCGCTTGCAATTGAATTAACGATTTGAATTAACGATTCGGCATGAAGTAGGGGCATCCGCCGTGGCAGATGCCCTTACAGATTCAATGTCATTTAGTTAAGGGGTGAGAAAGTTTTGGGTGGCACTGGTTTTTCAACCAGTGCCGATCCATCCAAACTTCATACAAGCTTTAGGCACAGGTTAAGAAACTTGTGCCACCTATTTCTTGCCATATTCCTTAACGAAATGCCATTGCCTTCAGATTCTCTATGCAGGAGGGGACGCCCACCAAGGTGCGTCTATGACCTGCGCTCCAAATGATCATTCTACAGTTTCGGCAGTTCCCAGGGTGAACGCCTTGGGCGGTCCAGAGATTGGTTGGCGTCTTTGTCGTTGACAAATTGCTCTTTTTCCGGGTCCCACTGCATTTTGCGCTGGGTCCAGCGGGCGATGTTCATCAAGTGGCACACGGTGCTGGAACGGTGGCCGGTTTCAACATCGGCAATGGGCCGTTTGCGGCTGCGCACGCAGTCGATGAAGTTGCCTTGGTGATCGTGGCTCACTTCGAGATGGATTTCATCGTCTTTGATGGGGGTTCGAGGTCTTCGGGCTCAACCACATAACGTCCGCGGTCGACAATGATGCTGCCTTTTTCGCCGATAAATTTGCCGCCGCCAGGAGGGCCCTGATCGTTGGTTTTGATCACGGCGCCATTGGCATAGCGCATGTGCACCACCCGGTTAAGGTCGCGCGGATTGCCTTCGGCCCAGACTTCGACCGGCCCGCTTTCGTCAGCGCCCATCCCCCATTGGATGATATCAAAGCCGTGCGCCCCCCAGCCGGTGACCTCACCGCCCGAATAGGGCAGGATGGAGATCCACCCCGGTTTGGCGCGGGGGATGTAGAGATCGTGGTGATAGCCGCGCGGTTCGTTCATGCCCAGCCACATATCCCAATCAAGCCCATCGGGCACAGGATGTTCGGGGAAGAGTTGTTCCCAGGGGCTGTGGTAGTTGGCGGCATAAATTTCTTTGATTTTGCCCACGCGCCCGTTGCGCACCAGTTCGCAGCCCACGCGGCATTCTCTTGAAGAACGCTGCTGGCTGCCGCATTGCACGATCGCGTTATATTTTCGGGCGGCTTTGACCATAGCGCGGCCCTCGGCGATGGTGAGGGTCATGGGTTTTTCGACATAGACATCTTTGCCCGCCATACAGGCATAGATCGAGTTCAGCGCATGCCAATGGTCGGGGGTGGCGACGATTACCGCATCCACGTCTTTGTCATCAAGCAGATTGCGGAAATCTTGATATTTCTTCCATCCTTTATCGCCCACCACTTTGTCCATCCGCGGTTTATTAACATCGCTGACGGCGACAAACTGGGTGCCTTTCACCCGGCGAAAATCGTTCATCAAACCCCCGGCGCGGCGGCCCGGGCCGATCACTCCCAGATTGACGGTATCGTTCGCTCCCCAAACGCCTTGGGTCACCACCATCGGCGCGCTGAAAGCAATGGCGCCGGCGGTGCTGCCCGCTTGGAGAAAATTTCTACGTGAAACGTTGTTTTTGGCACTCATGGTTCTCTCCTTTCCCAATGTATAAAGCAGTATCACTCGAAATGCGGATGAATCAAACCCTAGTGGAGAAAATTCACTGCCGCTTTATCATTTTGAATTGAAGGATTGAGCCTCTTCACCAGCTGGTGTATGCCCATAAAGCAAAGATTGAATGAATCTATTGCGAATCTTGATCCTTTCCCATACTTGTTGACCAAGATAATATTACCCTGGTTGAATAGCAAAATTACTATTATAGAAGCGATTGTGTAACGGGTCAGTCATATGAAGTGAATTTACAAAAACTGAAAAGTATAAGCATTCCTCCCCCAATGAAATGAGTCCTGCGCGCCGTGGCGGGGAGGTTAGAAGGCAATGTCATTAACTTAAGGAAAATTTGGGGAATGTTTGCCCCCCTTATTAAGGGGGGTAAGCACCGCAGGTGCTGGGGGGATTTGGCGG
>CAZEZQ010000302.1:0-6679 GCA_964516245.1 uncultured bacterium
AGGATGCCCACCAAGGCGCGTCTATGACCTGCGCTCCAAAAAAGACTTTTTGCCGAAACGTCAGATCATTATCAT
Source organism: uncultured bacterium (assembly GCA_964516245.1). Classification (GTDB taxonomy): domain Bacteria; phylum Hinthialibacterota; class Hinthialibacteria; order Hinthialibacterales; family Hinthialibacteraceae; genus CAZEZQ01. The sequence goes on from CAZEZQ010000302.1 coordinate 76, forward strand.
ACGATATTGAAATTTGGATTTGAAGAATAGACCACACTTATTTCATTGTGTTTATTTAATGGTACGAAATACGTTGCTTCTACTTATACTTCTATTGCTAATGCCATTTCCGAATCTGGCCGAGGCGGATGTGGTAATTAACGAGCTGCATTACAACCCGCCCGGCCGCCATTTGGAATCAGGCGTTTTTTATGAGTTTGTCGAAATTTACAATCCAGATGAACGGGCCATCGATATATCCGGCTATTTTTTTGGCGATGGAATTGAATATGTTTTTCCTCCTAATACACAAATCGCCTCACATTCATACCTCATTGTTGTAAAAGGCCTTTCACGATGGCCCAAGCAAAACGTGCTTGGCCCTTATGGCAAAAAACTCGCTGATTCTGGAGAGACCGTAGAGTTATACCGCCCAGATGGGACACTCGTGGAACGCATCGATTATAGCGATGAATTCCCCTGGCCGCTGGGGGCGGATGGATATGGATCATCACTAGAACGCATTGCATGGGATTTGCCATCTAATGATTATCACACGTGGCGCTCTTCTTTGAACCAAGGCGGGACTCCAGGCCGAGAAAATTCTGTGGAGAAAACACCACCCTATCCATTGATTCTTCGTACAACTCTGACACCTGAACATCCAACATCAGAAGATGCGGTTGCAGTGCAAATCACATTCGATGGGGCAGAAGTCATTGAAAATGTCTCGCTTCGTTATGAGACACCAAGTAACACAAATCAGCCTATCGATATGGAACTGCTAAGCCAAACCCGGCAATTAGCAACATACCAGGCCACTCTACCCGCTCAAGATACACAAACACTGGTGTGGATGAACACTGAAGTACATCTTGATGACGGGCAACATGTTTTGCTCCCCCATGAAGCAGAGCCCAACCCTTTCCATTCTTATTTTGTTTACGATGGAGAGATCGAATCGACCTTGCCCATCCTTTGGTTGCTCCCACCAAAACAAAGTTCGCTGCTAACCCATAACCAAGAAATCAGCGCAGCGGTTCATTTGCCGGTCGGCTCTGAGCATGTTGATGTTTTCGATGGTGCCTTGGTGATCCCCTCCAGCAATCAAAAACGCAAAGTACGATTTTTAAAAGGGGAAGAATTTTACGGTGACCGCACCATCAATATCATTCCTGAAATTCCCACTGGTGGGACCAATGCGGGGATCAGTTCGCCCTATCGTGAACATTTGGGGTATTGGTTTTATAGCGAAATGAATGTGCCCACTCCTTGGTCGGGTTTTTTTCGTGTCATTGAATTGCCACTACACTCAAATGGCAGGCATTCACAAAATTTGATCTTTCAACAAATCAACGAATTGTTTTTAAAACAAAATGGGCGTGACCCCGATGCCGATTTATACAAATTGGTATATACCGATCCCAATTGGGAAAAACACACCAACAAAGAAGAAGGCCATGAGAAGCGAAAACAACTGTTGCGGGATTTACAAACCAGCAATCCAGAGCAACGCCGCCAAGTCATCGAAACCCGTTTGAACGTGGAAGAATTTATGAATTACAGCGCGGCCTCGATTTTTGTCAGCAATTGGGATGGATATTGGAACAACAATTGGATGTATCTTGATCCACAAACGCAAATTTGGGAAATTTACCCTTGGGATCTCGACTGGTGCTGGGGAGCCACACCACCCCCCAACGAAGGACCTATGTACTCTAAGATGCCATTGAGCTTTCCTTTGGATGGGGTAGCGGTTGGCGATACCCGCGTATCACGGCCTCCCGGCCCGGTCACTGCCCCATTGCATAAAGACGGGCAATTTTACGAAGCCTTGATTCAAAAGCTAGCCAATCAGATCGATCAACACTTTGCAGAAGATAAGTTATTTATGAAAATGGATGAAACGCAACAACTTCTGATTGATGATCTACAATTGATGCGCCAACAAACCGGGCGTGACATTCGTTCTCGAAGACAACAAATTATTGAATCATACAACACCATCAAAGAATATGTGAAACTGCGGCGACAATACTTGAAAAGCGTATTGCCTCAACGCATTATTGATTGGCAAAACCACTGATTGTTTGAACCAACCCAATGTATGATTCACATTCCATACCCACCATTGGCAAAAAATGGATTCAAGAGTGCATTGTTCCTCTGTTGATTTTTGTTTTTACTCTATGCCTGGTTTGCCCTTGGTTTGATTCAGGCTTCCCCTCCACGGTCGATCACACCACTCATCTATTGCGCTGTTATCTCACCGAACAAGCCCTTTGGAACCATGGAAGTTTGCTGCCTTGGACCTCGGCGATTGGGTCGGGCGTTCCTCTCAACGATCTGTATCCTCCTGGTGGTGCGATGTTGTTTTGCGCTATTCGCGCGCTTTCTTTATTTCTAGTAAACCTTTTCACAGCATAAAAAATTACGGTAATACTGGCTTGGCTTATTTTTACTGGGGCCGTGTATGGCGTTGGCCGTTATCTGTTCGGCATTGTTGGGGGCGCTGGCAGTGTATTGTTTTTGTTTCTTGATCCAGGTGCGGCCGATTTATTCGGTTGGGCACAGTGTTTTTCACTTGGTGTGTGGCCCATGACACTCAGTGGCGGGTTGGTTTTGGCTGTGATTTTTCTTTATAGCGTTGGATTGCAATCTCAATATTGCAAAGTTGGTTTGTGGTTTGGGTTGGCCATACTAACCGCTTTGTCGGTGTTATTTCACGTATTTTCCATCATGGCGATAGTTCTTAATGCCCTAATTCTCACATTTGTATTTTTTCTTTTTGCAAAAGATTTATCCACCACATTGAAGAACATTGTTTATTAAGCCTTTTCCCTTATTCTTGGTTTGGCGTTATCGGCCTGGTGGTGGCTCCCATTTGCAATGAGTTCCGAATGGATGCAGCCTCTCGGCTCGCTCTCACCCTCACCGCACATAAAAGCTCTTAATTTGGCAAATGGGAATTCGTTTGTGAATACTCCACCATTTCTTTTTTATCTCTATCTGTTCGGTTGTTTGTGGGCTTTGTTTTCGAAGAACAAAATCTGCATCGCATTCGCGATAGCGGGAATCTTCAACTTTTTGATTCATCAAGATACTTGGCATACATGGTTTTTTCATGAAAGTTTTTCAAAGCTGTTTCACCAAATTCGCTTGATTCGTTTTACCGGTTACGCCAAATTATTTGCTATTGTGCTCACCGGCGGGCTCATTCAGTATGTAGTGGTACAACAAGGTGGTTTGATTCTGAGAGCGATAAAATCATTCTGGCGTAAATCTCCATCGGCCTTAAATCCATTCTGGCATTTGTTGCTAGGGCGTTTGGTATTGTTGGCTTTGTTGGTTGCGATTGCAATTCTCGTTTTGCCAATCGTTCATCATCTTGTTTCAATATGGAAAAACGATGCCTCCCGCTTTCCCCTCGCTACATCTGCCGTGCATCCAAATACACGCCCGGCTATTGAGAAAACCATCAACACCATTCGCGAGTTGGAACCCAATGCTCCGGGTGTGGAGAGTTTTTTCCTACCGGTTACATCACCGCGCATTGGTATCCGTTCCAACACCTATGAAAGCAGCATCCCCTTCCGCTATGGTTTTGGTATCGTCCCCCCGCCTTATATGCCCACCATGCTGCTATATACACGCAGCATGTGGCGCGATGATGCCGCCGCCCGGTATTCACAGATGAAATATTTTCTCGGCCGCGGCAACAAGCAATACGTGTTGGATGTAGCTGGAATGAAACCGCTGCAAGAAATCGATGGCTATGTCTTGTTCGAAAACTCTCAATACAGCGAAAAGCCCTTTCACATTTTGGGAGATACGGCAGGTGAAGTGAAAGTGGTTTCCATGCAAACAAATTCAATGATTCTAAAATGCAGCGGTTTTGAAAAACCCACATGGATACGCTTCCCGGTATCACGGTACCGCAAATGGAAAGCGGTTTTGAATAACGATCCAGTCTCCGTTCAACCGGTGCGATTGCAAACCGAACCGCCCTCGGTTGAGCGCTTTATTGCAGTACAAGCCCAAAATGGCACACTCAAACTTCAATATGAAAATGAATGGATCAACACGTGTAGTTCTATGATTTCTGGCCTGTCACTCATCGCTCTCATTGCATTTCCATTTGTTCCACTTCCGGTGCTTTTAACCATTCAGCGTTATCTGGCCGTTATCATATTAAGTGCTGCATTGCTGGTGGGGATCATTTTTGGTGTGTATGCCGCACAATCTTCATCTGACTTTTGGTTTCTCGGCGTATTGCGGGATAAGGTGGGAACCACAGAGATGGAACATGACCGAAGGTTGGATTTGCAATCCGCGATGAAATCGCTTCCCGAAATGAAGGGAAAACGATTGCAAGAAGTTCCTGTCAGAATTTTCGATCCTATGAATGATAATCAACCGTTGAAAACAGCTTCATCAGAAGAAGGCAATCAATGGAAACTTGCCTTAAACCAATATCATCCGAACACCCAACGTTGGGAATTCGTCAATTTGCCCCAAACCATCGATCATCACTTAATGATTTATATGGGCAATCCATATCGCGACCGTTATGCTGCCAGTGGAACAACAGCGCATGTCGAGTTCATTTTTGCGGATGGTTCAAGCATCCAGCGTGACTGCACTCTGCCCTCAAATGTGGTGTATTGATTTTCTTATACGGGATGCCTTATGATTTGATACTGTTGATCGGGAGGGCGAATCTCCTGATGAGCCTTGGTCTCGATAGGAACCTTGTCTTCCAAGAAAAGGCAATTGGCCTTACTCCACTTCTTGCCCGAAATCTTTCATCAGCGCATCCAAAATTCCATTCACAAAGCGGGGTGATTTTTCATCCCCATAACATTTCGCTAGTTCGATGGCTTCATTCAAAATCACCTGATTGGGTGATTCTCCCTTCAACATGAGTTCGGAAACCGCAAGCCGCAATATGTTCCGGTCGACTGGAGACATTCGGGATAATCTCCAGTTGTGTGAATGATTTTGGATATGCATGTCAATGGATTCTTGATTTTGCCGGAAGGTTTTGAAAAGTTCATAAGCGAATTTCTCGGCTTGGGGAGGGACATGCAAACGCCCTTCTTCGCCCCACCAGTTGGGAACGCAGCGCAGTGGGCGGCCATCACCTGCTTGTTGAAGCAAATCCGCCCCATAAAACATGCGTAATGCATATTCGCGTGCAGTGTGGCGAGGGCCTTGGCTCATAGTTGAGAAAGGAGGTTGGCCATTTCGATGGCGGTCACGGCGGCATCGAACCCTTTGTTGCCCGCTTTGGTTCCCGCGCGCTCTACCGCTTGCTCGATGGTATTGGTGGTGATTATGCCAAACGCGATGGGGACACCGCTATCCCAACTCATCTGCGCCACGCCTTTCGACGCCTCGTTGGCCACATAATCAAAATGTGGGGTGTCTCCACGAATAATTGCCGAGAGAGCAATCAGGGCGTCGTATTGCCCGCCTTCGGCCATCTTTTTCAGCGTTAGTGGAATCTCAAACGAACCGGGCACCCGCACAACCGTGATTTGCTTTTCATCACCGCCATGACGAATAATCGCATCTTGTGCGCCTTCAAGCAAACGCTCGGTAATGAAACTGTTGAAACGCGATAGCACAATGCCGAACTTTTTCCCTTTGGCGTCCAGTTGGCCTTCGATCGATTTCACCATGAGACTTTCCTTTTTCTGAATCTTCAGTAAAACGTATACTTAATCTTTTTGGAGCGCAGGCGTCTCGCCTGCCTTGTGTAATAGATGCAGGCGGGACGCCTGCGCTCCAGTGTGTCAAGATGCAGGCGGGACGCCTGCGCTCCAACTAAATACTTATTACTGTCCCATTATAACAAATGGCCCATGCGTTCTTTCTTGGCGCGCAGGTAGCGCACATTGAATTCGTTTTCTTTCACTTTGATTGGAATTTGCTCTACAATCTCAAGCCCATGACCGGTGAGACCAACAATCTTTTTTGGATTATTGGTCATCAGGCGCATTTTGCGAACTCCCAAAACCGACAGAATCTGAGCGCCGATCCCATAATCGCGGGCATCCGCTTTCAGTCCCAATTTTAAGTTGGCGTCTACCGTGTCATACCCCTGGTCTTGCAGGGCATACGCTTTGATCTTATTCACCAGGCCAATTCCACGGCCTTCTTGCGACATATACAAAAGAACCCCGCGGCCTTCTTCATTGATAATCTGCATAGCCCTTTCCAGCTGTTCGCCACAGTCGCAGCGCATTGAGCCGAAGGTGTCGCCGGTCAAACATTGGTCGTGCACACGCACCAAAATCGGTTCTGGAGATGACAAGTCTCCCCGTATCAAAGCCGTGTGTTCTTTTTGATCGACCAAACTCACAAAAACATGAACATCGAAATATCCATGTTTGGTGGGCAGTTGGGTCATCGCCACCTTCTCAATCAAGGTTTCCCGCGACCGGCGATAGGCAATGAGGTCTTCAATCGTGATGATGCCCATATTGTGTTTTTTGGCGAATTCAAGCAATTCATCGCCGCGGGCCGAATCGCCTTGCTCATCCAAAATTTCGCACAACACCCCAACTGGCACGTTGCCTGTCATTTTCATTAAATCAATTGCCGCCTCGGTATGTCCGGC
>CAZEZQ010000303.1:0-6675 GCA_964516245.1 uncultured bacterium
AATTCTTTCAGAATGTTAATTTCACGTAAGGGTAACTCTTCAACATCGATGCGTACCGACGCTTCGATTTCGCGCATCACAGCGTCGTAATTGGTGGTGGGCACTTTCACCATCGTTTGCACCGGGATGGGAGCATCGCCGCCGACAGGAACGTTCCGCACCGTCACCTGCCGGGTTTTTCGTCGTTCTTTGGTAAGGGTAGGGAATTGAAAAGCTGTCTCTGTGGTCATAATCTCCGTTCCTCAATTTGTTCTTGAATGTCTTGTGCGATTTCACGCTGGCGCACCGCCTCTTCTTCCCGCCCCAGTTGTTCAAGAAATCGCGCGCGTTGGAGGTAGTATACCGGCCGAGCGGGAAAAAGGAATTGGGCCATTTTGTTTTCTTGCAGCGCTCCGTCAATATATCCTAGCGCAAACAAGGCATCTGCCAAATCAGAACGAAACGAGGCGCTGCGCGGCTCCCAATACACCGCCGTTTGCAAACATTCCAGCCGCTGAACTTGCCCCTCCCGTGTTGGGATATTTGCCCAGGTATTGCCCAGTGAGTTCCACGAACTCGCATCGGTTCGATCAAAAAACACAGCTCGCTCGTATGCCGGGATTGCCTGGCTATATCGTTTGTCTGTAACCAGCAGCAGCCCTTCTTCTCGGGCCAGTTCATTTTGATATCGGCAACATACAAACATTATCCAAATCAAAATCAACAACGCGGCAACCCCCCATTTTACGTATTTCTGGATCGGAACAGGAGAAACGTTTGAGAGAGCCGGTTGTGTGATCAGCGCCGTGAAAAACGCAGGAACCACCCACATTTCAACCAGATTATTATGAAAATCGATCATGCTGAGCAGCAAAAACGTAATTGATGAACCCATAAGAGCGATACATACATTGTTAATACTGGTGCAGGGTATCCATTGAGAATGGCCGTCAAAATTTTGTTTGTCGTTGAGGAGGAGGGCGAGGCTCCCGCCGAGCCGCTTTTTGTTTCTTCTCACCTTAAGCCTAGTTTGAAATATCGCTATTGTACCAAAATATTTGAAAAAGGCAAAAACCGTCCATAAAAAAAGGATGCAGCCAACCAAGCCCCCTTCAACGGCAGATTCGATCAGCAAGTTGTGCACATAACGGGCTTCCAAATCCCCAGGACGCAAATACTGGGCATAATAACTCTCAAAACCAACCGGCCCCACCCCCAAAAAAGGATAATCTTGAATGATGGCAAATCCCCCACGAAAAAAATGCCATCGGGCCACCAATGTTGAAATGTTGGTTAAACGCCCACCCAACAGTGAATTGGGAGCGATCAGAATAGCAACAATCACGATACCGGCGAAACATGCCAGTGAAATCAGAATCGGTTTCCAGGGAATAGACTCTCGCTTTTGCAGCCATGGAATACCAACCATCAGGCCCAGGCTGATCAAAAGCGCCAACAAACCACTGCGTGAAAAAGTGAAATAAATACCAATACACAATAAAACGCCTAATAGTGCCAAAACAATTCGTGAAAATTTGGAGTGATTTTCTTGAAACAAAAACCACACAATCCATAGGCCAAAAACTAGATACCCAGCCAAATGATTCGGATTGCCAAACCGCCCCATAGCCCGGTTGGCTTCCAACGAACGGGCCAACTCAGCCCGCATGGCCTCATCGTATATTTGATTTTCAGCCATCTGGCGAATGAGCTCATCATGCCCCACCCATTGCGTCCATAATGCCAAAGCCGCCGCCAATCCAGCGCCCAATCCCAACGCCCAGCAAAGCCCGCAAATGCGTTTTTTTGAAAGCGGGGCATTTACGAGAAGAATGAACAAAAGCGTAATTGTGAAAATATCGGTGAATTTGGTGATGGTTTCATAGGGCGGAGGGGCATAAAAGATTCCAACGAAATAAAACCCATTCACAAGAACCATTGGCCAAAAAAGCGGCCAGTGAAGCAATCGTCCCAACACAGTGGCCATACCCGTACGATATAGGCACAAGCCGAGTAGCAAGAAAATAATTGAGCGAAAAGCGAATTTGAAACTGGGATGAGACAGCTGTGGAAATAGAGGGAGCAAAAAGAACAATACGGCCAGAATCAGCGTGATGATAAACACATCTTGTGATTTGTATGATGTTTCATGATCCATAATAGGTTTCAATCTATATAAAGCAAAGCATCACAGCTTGAAGAATTGATTTGGCTGAGAGGCTATGCATGGTGGTGAATTAATTTCTTACCAGTTTCAGCCGGAATAATTTATTCTGCTTAAAATTATGCTATATTCAATGGAATTGAATGGAAGAGAAAACAAGTGCGGTTCTCTGTTACAGGTAGTTCAACAAAAAGTTTATTTTGGAACGCAGGCATCGCGCTCCTCATAGAATGTTGGTACTGCTCAATATTATTATAGAAACTAAAGGTAATGCAATATCCGAAACTTAACCTTGCTGAGTGAGTGGGGGGAGTAATGGCAACTCAAAGAAAATACCCATTGAAAGATGTGAAAATTCTTTACAGTCGTGCTGCTGGACGTTGTGCAGTACCTGCTTGCCGTATTGAATTAGTTAAAGAAGGCACTGAGCATGATGAAACAAAACAAATAGGAAAGATTGCTCATATCGTAGGACATAGCGATGACGGACCGAGAGGTGATCCAAAATACTCAAGAGATAAATTAGACACATATGAAAATTGGATTCTTCTTTGCCCGAATCATCACGATGAGTATGATGCCCAGCCCAAGACGTACACCACTAAATATCTGAGACAGATTAAATCAGATCATGAACATTGGGTGCGTTCAACCTTAGTCTCTGAAGTGAGAAATGTGGGATTTGCCGAATTGGAAATTGTAACCAAAGCCATATTGTCAAGAGAATTGGAACCATCGAATGACTACGCAGTTGTTCCACCAAAAGAAAAGATGGAAAGAAACGGTTTAACGAACCAAGTTCATAAACTTTTATCAATGGGATTGATAAAAAGTTCTGAGGTGAAAAATTTTATCCAGCATATTTCTATTCAAGATTCGAGTTTTCCAGAAAGGTTGAAATCCGGTTTTTTAGAAGAGTATAGCAGGTTAAAACAAGAGGAAATCCAAGGAGACGAACTTTTCAATGCGATGCACGAGTTCTCTAGTGGAGGGAGTAACGATTTCTTAGAGAAAGCCGCTGGGCTTGCGGTGCTTTCATATTTGTTCGAATGTTGCGAGGTATTTGAAAAATGATCTTACCAACGAAGCATATATCTTCACAACATTCAATCTTGGGTGCTGGTTCGGTGGTTTTGACATTATTGAACAAGCCTAAAACGGTTACTGCTTTGTGGAACAAGGCACGGAAGCATCCCAGTTTGGGTGTGTATTGGCGATTCGTTCTTACGTTGGATTTCTTATTCACAATTGGGGCAATTGAGTTTCAAGACGGATTGATAACTAAGAGCAAACAATGATTAAATCTATTTCTGCAAATCATGATTCATTCAAAACCGTTGAATTTAGTGACGGTTTCAATGTCGTTATGGCCGACAGAACGAAAGAATCAACCAAGAAGGATTCTCGAAATGGTCTTGGTAAATCTACGCTCATTGAAATAATTCATTTTTGTCTTGGCGCAAATGTGAAGAAGAATAAAGGTTTGTATGTAAATGACCTTTCGGGTTGGGAGTTTTCTCTTGAATTATTATTGGATGGCAAGAGGCTTAAAATAAAGCGGGCTATTGATTCGCCAAGAACAATAACTTTAGAGGGTGAATTATCTTCATTGGCGAGTTTTGTTCATACCGAAAATGGTCAGGCGAAATGCAAGATAGATAGTCTTCTTCTAGGGCTGGGGAATATCCTTTTCGGCCTATCGATTGATGGAGAAGATTGCAAGTATAAGCCAACATTTCGAAGCCTAATTTCTTACTTTATTAGAAGAGGGAAAGATGCCTATTCAATTCCGTTTGAACATCACAGAAAACAACTGGAGTGGGAGAAACAAATCAATAATGCGTTCTTGCTCGGTTTGGAATGGGAAAATGCTGCTGAAATCCAATTACTTAAAGATCGTAAGAAAGGTTTGGACGATTTCAAGAAAGCCGTAAAAGCGGGGATCGTTGAAGAATTCGTTGGTTCTCTTGGCGATTTAGAAGCACACAAGATTCGGCTTAAAAATAAAAGCGAACAAGAAGAAAACGATTTACGTTCATTCAAAGTGCATCCAGAGTATGAAAATATTCAAAATGACGCAAATCGATTAACGGCTGAAATTCACGAAGCCCTTAACCAGAACACTATGGATAAGGGGCTACTCGAACTTTACGAAAAAAGTTTCGAAGAAGAAAAACCGCCAGAGGTAGATTCTGTAGACGAAATATATAAAGAAGCCGGGATTCTTTTGCCAGAAACAACGCTTCGAAGAATAGATGAAGTAAAGAAATTCCATGCCACGATATTATCGAATCGAAAATCTTTTCTTTCCCAAGAAATCGAGCAACTAAAACGAAATATAAATAACAGAGACGAATTCATTAACAATAAGACTGAAGAACGCTCTGAATTGATGGAGATTTTACAAACTCATGGAGCGTTAGAGGAATACACTCTACTTCAACAACGACACATGGAAACGGTTCAAAAATTAAATTCTGTTTCGAATATTATCGATAACACCCGAAATCTTCAAAATTCTCTCAGCGATTTGAAAATCGAAAAAGAGATGGTGCAGCAAAGAGCAAGACGCGATTATAATGAAAGACAAAATATCCGAGAACGTGCGGTAAACCTCTTCAATACTTTTTCTGAAAAATTGTATAACGCTCCCGGCAAACTGATTATCAACCTTGAAGATACTGGATTCAAATTTGATGTTGAAATTGAACGTTCTGGAAGTGTTGGTATCGATAATATGAAAGTGTTTTGCTATGACTTAATGCTTGCTCGTTTGTGGGCGGATAAAACACTTTCTCCAAGATTCTTAATTCATGACAGCATAATTTTCGACGGTGTAGATGAAAGACAACGTGCATTGGCATTGGAAACCGCCGCCGACGAATCAGAGACTCACAATTTTCAATACATTTGCGCTCTCAATAGCGATAATGTCCCTTGGGGCGAATTTTCGGAAGGTTTTGACTTGAAAGGTTACGTGAAATTAAGGTTGACTGACGAAAGCGAAGATGGCTGTTTGCTTGGCATTCGTTATTGATGGTCAGTAGCCGCGATGCTTTTCCGCATCGCGAAATCAACTCAAGAGTGAGAAAAGGACAAAGTATCATGGACGAAAATGAGTACGAAAAATTCATGACGTTTTTGTACAACGAATACGTGCGCCCTGGACGCTCCCTTTTTAATATTAATATCTAATGTCATGTACTAATAGAATTTGTTGTAATGCATACTATTGACCATTCAAAACAGCTTCAACGGATGCCTCCGGTCCCGCAAGGGAAACAATACACGCGCTTTGGCCTTTTGCGAGTGATACGGCGCGCAGCACATCTCAATCGCCCATCGTGCATCTGCTGCACTACATAGCGGCTTGCCATCAGTTTCGATTGCATGAATCAAATTCTGAATAGGATGAGAAAGATGGGACGGCTTTGACACCGAAGCCACTTCTTCAACCGGCTTCCATTCACCTCCGGTTGCCGATAGGGTGGCAAATGGATGATCCAACACAAACGCACCAATGCTTTCTTGATATGAAATCATCTTTTTACTTCCAAACAAATCGAATCCCCATTTGGTCATTCTTTTCCCTTGAAAGGAGTACGGAGTATTCCACTCCCCACCGGCTTTGATCGATAACCAACGGCATTGGATATTGTTCTCAAACAAGTAATCGGCGCGGATGGAATCGCCTGCAACGGTATAGGGTTCACGCCCTTGATGCACATCGTCAGCAGTGATGTCACGGCCGTCTTTGGTGACCGAAGCAAAACACCAAAGCGGATCACCAAAAAAATAGCGCATCATATCCATATCATGCGATCCCAACACGATCAGGTCTTCACCCCCAACCCGGCTGTCTTGCTTGCCTTGAAAGCGTACACTAAGAATATCACCCAAATCACCGTTTTCAATCAATTGTTTCATCGCCAGATGGGTGTTTGAAAAACGCCTTTTATGAGCCACACCAATTTTGATCCCTTTTTTATCCGCGGCTTGAAGAATCTCATCTGCTGGTTGGGGATACTCAGTGATGGGTTTTTCCATATAGATATGCGCGCCAATATCAATTGCAGCCAGAGCCATCTCGCGATGGTGGTGGGGCTGGCGTGGCGCAATACTCACCAAGTCCGGTTTCTCTTTTTCCAGCATCTCCCGGTACTCCCTATAAGCCTTGTTCGCTCCCGACCGTTGTTGCGCTTCTTTCAATCCTTCTGGATTGGGATCGGCAACCGCCACCACCTCGATGTTGTCGATTCCATTGAATATGGTATCCAATGCATGCCCATAATCTCCCTGCCCAGTATGGCCAATCACGGCAGCCTTATAGCGCTTTTGTGCGCTTGAAACCGCAAACGCCCGCTGTGAAATGAAAGAAGCGGTAAGCGCAGCGCTGCTTTGTCTGATAAAATGGCGGCGGGTGGATTGTGTCATAATTTCTCTCCCAACGATTATTTTAGAATGAATCAGCCTGGTTTCCCTCCACAATCTTGGCTGATCTTTACCCACAAGTTTGAGGAACGTTTTTTGCC
>CAZEZQ010000304.1:0-6669 GCA_964516245.1 uncultured bacterium
CCCCATATATCCCTTGTCTCAAAAATTCATGAATTCTCGTGAATGGTATTGGTTTGTATTTTTGTGCGCAATCTATCCAAGTAGTATTTATACTATGTTCACACTCAGTGAAAATTTAGCATATCCTTTATTGATGTTTTTTCTGTATTTTAGCTTGCAAACCATTGAAGTTCCAAAATGGAAAAGTCTATTTTGGATAACAATCATGATAACATGTCTACTCTTAACTCGTATCCAATATTTGATCATTTTACCTCTCATAATAATTTGGATTGCGTGGCGTGTTTGGACAATACATCGTATTGCCTTCCCTATTTTTTTCGTAGCGTTTCTTGGGTATATGCTATGGTTCCTTTTGTGGTGGATGTTGGGATATTCGGATACCTCACGTTGGATAACGTACACAAATGCTTCGTTGTCTCAATCAGAACCGATAGGGAAGCTTTTCTTGATATTTATCAATCGATTATCGTGTCATATTACGGCATTATGGATCGAAGGTGGATTGTTCATTGTTGTAATAAGCTGTTTTTCATGGCTTCTTTTATATAAATGCAATCAGTCTTTCACAACTTATGAAAAAGAATATATCTATTTCTGGTCGTTTCTCGCTATTGTATCTGTTTTGTTTATTTCCGGATATCGAACGCTTCGTTATGAGCAGGAATTGTGGTCAATCTCATTGCGCCATATTAGCTATATCAATCTCTTTTCGCTGCCCATGATAGGCTTTCTCTCTAAAATACCCAGAAGTCCATCCTTGAATCGCATTTGTTGTATTGGGATTATTTTGCTTTCACTTAGCCTGGGATCGCTGCTGCTTTTGCCTTCAGTTCAAGAAGTCTATTTGCATTCAAATCGTTATTCAGCCAATTCCCCTTCATTAATTGCTTTTTCTTTTCTGGATCAAAACAAAATGATTTTGGCTGCTCTTTTATTATCTTTTCTCTCTATGTTTGCTTGTCTTGGTCTCTACAAACCATATCTGATTAAAATGCTATTGGCATGTTTTTTACTTGTAATTAGCGGATATACAATTCAATATACTTTAGACAAAAGAAAAGATGCCATCGAACAACGTGAATATCATGCGATACATAGGTTTCTACTTTAATTGGAACATGGAAGATGGCACAATCTCCCGATTTATTTTGAAGACAAAAAAGAACTACAATTTCTTCGTCCAGATTTTTTGTATTGGTTAAATAAACGAATCCATCCCTTGCCAGTTAATCCTATTGATCGTAAAGAACCCTATTTATTGATCTCTTTCAACTATCATAAAAATAGAAATTTAGTTTTTTTGCATGGAAAATTTCATATCTATAGAATTGAGTAATGTATAAATACAAATAAATAGAAGCGAGAAAGTATTTTGCATGAATATAAAAAATCATCCGAATCACGATACCTGAGGTTCAAAAACTCAAAAAATTCTCATAGAACATATGGGGATTCAGCAAATGCAAGATTACCAGATAGCTGCGTGTTTGTTTGAATCGTGCGAAATGCAGCAAAACTTAGGACTGTCCAGTTAGATGAATCAGATAAACAAAATCTTTCAAAAAATATATAATTTCATTTGCCTTTATCCTGCAACACTATCTGTTATAGTGGTTGGGTTTGTATTTGTTATTCTTTATTCAACGGCTTTATATCACAAACCCGGCGGAACAGGAGATAGCATTAAGTTTCAATATTTAGGGGCTTTAGGGGGGATCCCTCATCCCACTGGGTATCCCTTGTACATGTTTTTTTCACAAATCATAACTTATGTGCCGGTCTCTACCTTGGCATTTCGCATGAATGCTTTCAGCACATTTTGTGCAATTCTCGCCTTGCTATTTCTCCATCGATTGTTTTATCAGATCACATCCAATGCTCTGTATTCATTTCTTTTAACATCATTTGTTGGAATCAGCTCAACTTTTTGGTTGTATGCTTGTATCGCCGAGGTTTATGCACTACATAGCTTTTTGATAATTTTGCTTCTGTCTTGCAGTCGAAATCTATCACTAAATCCAAAACCTAATAATCTTTATCTGTTTATTGCATTCCTTGTTATTGGGTTGCTGCACCATCTTCTTATTATTACTATAGTACCAGCTGTGCTCTATTTGGTTTATCGCAAATGGCCTGAACTTCCCAAAAAATCAATTGCATGTGGACTCCCAATTGGATTGGGATTTTTTATTGGTGTTCATATATTATATTATTGGAAAACTATATCACATCCCTCATATATTGAATTTCCCATTTTCGATCTTCCAACTTATTTCCAATTTATTACGGGACCTGGCACACCAATTTATAAACTTTTGAATGAATCCATCTTATCCATTCTGAAAAACACACTTTCATTTTACGATGATGTTCGTAAAGAATGGGGGACTCCATTTTTTATACTTTTGAATCTTTCACTCTTTGGCCTATTAAAACATCCCTCTTTATTTGAACGCTTCACATTCATAGCTTTTCTATCATGGCTTCTGATTTGCTCTCAATACAAGATCACAGATATCAACCAATATTATCCTCATGGTTCCATAATTGCTTGTGTTTATTTTACTTCTGTTTTTGCCCGATTCACTCAAACACCTACGTATTCACACTCCACTTCACAGTGGATGTTGTGTTTGATTCCAACTTTTGTTATAGGCTTTTCACTTTGGTACATCTCTGTGCCAACTCGGTTGATTGATTATCAACAAAGCCATCCTGAAGAGTGCCACCGCATACTATCCCAAATACCAAAAGGGGGATATCTAGTTCCACAATATTATTATTACGAACAACTACTGCGATATTACGACACAGATGAAAACTATCCTGGACATGTTTTGCATTTCACTTTGACAGAGCGGGAATTGTCGGCATATTTCAGGCAGGAACGTATGATACAAACTATGGGAAATCAAGTTCCTTACAATCGTCCATTATATATCCTTATGGATGAACAGCATTCATGGTTCAATACTTACCCCACTCAAACCCTCCTCTATGCAAAGATATTTGACGACAAAAACCGTTTGCGATTAGCCAAAGTAACGTATTGAGGAACACAAAAATCTCAACCCGTATAACTTTATCTTGGTCTCCATAGAAAACCCTATTCACGAAACCTCACCACCTCATTATCTTTGCTCAGCATTACCCACTCTTTATCAGAGGTCCGCACTGCATCCACTACCCAATCCTCCGGTTTATAAACAGGTGTTTGAATCGGACCGATACCCTCCGATGTATGAATGGCGCTTGAATGATCAACAATGCAGTATCCATTTTCATGCCGAACCAATGCGCGCGCGACATTGGCCCAAATAATAGGCAGTCCTTGCGGTGTCTTGGCTCCCCCAAACGAGCGGATCTCACAATTGCCGTAAAGCACCAAAGCACCGGTCTCACCTGTAATCAGTAGATCTTGAACGGGATCAGACAACTTGGGAGCGTCAAATGTGTGCAGTTGATCCTTGTAAAAAACATAAACCTTTCGGTCTTCGGTTAACAATCCCAGGCTCTGGCCATCCGGCGAAATGTCAAACGCTTCCAACTTCGCAATAGATTCTTTTGGAAAACACCCCATTTTTTGATGGCGTTCGTTGTAAACACATCCATGCTCATCAATCCCCAGCAAACCGGTTGACTCGCTCCAGGCACAAGCTTCAATGCGGCCAAAAGCCATCAAAGGATTTTGTTCGTTATTGTTTAGATCAAAGACCCGTCCATAAGGGCTTACTCGATAAGCTTGATCATCATCCGCCACAAGAAACTGAGGCGTAACATTTGAATAAGAATCCAGTCCAAATTGTTTGTGCTGATAAGAAACCACATCCAATACCACCTGGCTTTTCCCCGGCACGTACAATCGGCTTTCAATGGTTTGTGAATAATTTAAAGGCGAACTGACAGTAAAGTGAGAATAGTCTGTTTTGAGTACATTCAGAGGAAATGTCTCAGTGGCGCTCCATCTTTCGTCCGCTTGATATATACCAATTTCAAACGAATCACCATTCTGCAACCGGTTCACCCGCATCCGGTAAGAAAAACGATACAGTCCATCCGGAAATTCGAAATAAGGACCGATCACGATCGTTTTCCTGGTTTGGGAAATTCCGTTGGTAACCGCGGTCCCGCGCTGAGCCTTTGAATCTTGAATGATCTTGCATTGGTTTAAAATTAGCTGTTCTGCTTGAATGACTTGCGGGGGTAACACGCATTCCACATCCGGCATACAAACAACAGATTTTGGTTTGAGCGCACCTTCAGGAGCATCCACCGTTGCGTATAACCCAATTGCTTGATCAATAGTGAATGTCATCTCAGGACGTTCGCCTTCATGAATATGCTGCAGATGCTCCTGTTCCAACTGACGTTGCGCATATACTTTGCCATTCATGTCGAAGACAAAAAATTTAAGCCTATCAACGCCTTCAGGAACCTCAAGATCAAAACTCACACGATACTTGCCTGGTTCCACTACCCCCAAAACCATACGGCCATTTTCCATAATTCTTGGAGCATTCCCTGAGGCAATAATATGGTCGGAAATATTAGGCCGGGGTTCGATTTCCTGTCGACGTTCAAGAACCAATCGTCCCGAATTTTGATAGGCTATGCGAAACCCTTCCTTCAAAGCTTCCTCATAGATAGAGCCGAAACGATTAAAAGAGCCTGTAGATAACGAATGATAATCCAACAATATAGCATCGGCTTCACGCCATTGTTTCAAAGAGACCCAATCACGATTGGAATGATCGTACCGGTGCAATAAATTCATGGGCAATGCCAGAGACTTTGAATCGTAGTGGTTATATATATGATCGCCATACAAAGGTTGATCCAACCGGGCAACAAAATACCGCTCACCAATTTCCTGCAATGTATAGTGACTTCGAATGTATCGGCCCATTGGATGGTTTTGAAGATACTTCATTGGATTGTTGGTGATATCCTCGTTTAACCCGCAATAGACACTCGCCCCCTCATCGCGTTTGTTTTCAAGCCACACCGAATCATCCGATTGGCTGCGTGGACTGCGATAGCGATGCCATCCATTTCGGTTTACAAAATAGAAAAATTCTGGGGTATGAAGAAGCTCATCCATCACCAGGATGAGTGCATCTTCAGGGATGCGATTGCGCAGGGCAATAGCATCGTCGTAATAATGATACAATTTATCGTACCAATTGCGTTCCACAAGAATGAGAAAACCAAGTGTTCCCATCACTAAAGGCAACAAAATGAGCAGTGCATTGATTGGTGTTCGTAATTGGAACTTTTCACGGATCCAACTCCAGCCCCAGGCTGCTGTCAGAGCCAAGGGTGGGATGGCCAGTAAAGAATAATAATCATGTCCAATGTGATGAGCAGAAACTCCAAGATACAACATCAACATCCCTAAGAGCCATAACAAAACAAACCCGTGAATGCGGCGTGTAAAAATCAATGCATACGCACCGATTAAGACTGGAATAACGCCAATATAGGCAAGGATCTTGTCAGATATATTGAAAAGTATGGTAAACCAAAATTTCGGCTGTACCCAAACCGACAAAAACAATCGGTAAATATCAAAATCTTTATAATGCCACATGAAAGTTGCGCCAGTTTCTTCATAGAACTTTCCCGCATGCCAATACCATAGGCTAGCCGGAACCAGCACGATAAACCAAAACACAAGAGCAGACGGAACGAATTTCAGACCGAGGTTTCTATGTTGATAACACACCCACAACAGAGGAAACACAACAATCAAACAAGGTG
The DNA here is from genome assembly GCA_964516245.1 of uncultured bacterium. Lineage (GTDB taxonomy): Bacteria > Hinthialibacterota > Hinthialibacteria > Hinthialibacterales > Hinthialibacteraceae > CAZEZQ01. Next base: position 5,764 of record CAZEZQ010000304.1, read on the forward strand.
GTTTAAGCAGCACGCCTAATGCAAGCGCAAGCGCGGCAGCATAAAACCAAAACGACCCTATCGCGCCATTCCAACGCAATGCAAATGAAAGACTCAGTGTAGAAAAAAAGATCATCATCATATCGGGTTGGAACGATCGGCCAAAATAAACCGCCAATGGCGAAAACGCGAAAAAAGCCGCTGCCAAGACACCCGTAAAGCCATCCGAAAGCCGTCGGCCAATATCCCACATGGCCCAAACCGTTCCAAGCGAACAGAGGATGGATAGCACACGCCCCCAGGCATCCGATACCCCAAACAAGGCATAGAGCCATGACACCAAATAGGGGAACAATGGAAATTCCATTTCGGCATGGCCGTTCGGGCCTACCCAGTCGATTTCCGGATAAAGAAATGGAACATCATCTTGATAATAGTTTTGGGCCAACGCCGCTGTTTCCGCTTGCCGCCAGGCTGTATAGTCATATACTGGTGAAGTTACGTGATACAGCCGTATTCCCAAAGCGAATAGGAATACCGTAATGAAAATCGTGATTTCTACAAAAGAGATTCGGGAAGGTCCCGAAGAACGATTGGATGCTTTCATGAACGTGCCTTACTTGAATCAAAGTTTCAGAGCAAAGAATTTTATCCCATTTACTATTTCTGCTAAAGTATATAAATGTCCACATGTATGAGAAAGAGAATAATTTCCCGGCAACTTGATACAATGTGTACTTCTCATCTTAGGCATGTTTACAAGACGATCCGGCAAAAAGTTATTTTTGGAGCGCAGGCGTCCTCGCCTGCAACTATATAGAGAACAGGCGTCCTCGCCTGCAACTATATATAGAACAGGCGGGACGCCTGCGACTATATATAGAGCAGGCGGGACGCCTGCGCTCCAAGATGTGGTACATCAAAATG
>CAZEZQ010000305.1:0-6667 GCA_964516245.1 uncultured bacterium
ATGGGTGCAAGAAGGCAAACTGGGCAATATCATCGCCATGAAAGGCACCAATCGGGGCACCATGCCCGGCGGTTGGTTTACCGACAAAACTCTCGCTGGTGGCGGGGCGGTGATGGACCACACCGTGCATGTGGTGGATGCCTGGCGTTGGATGACTGGCAAAGAACCGGTTTCGGTGTATGCTGAAGCAGGCCAATTGTTTTATTCAGACATCAATATCGATGATGCGGGCCTTTTGGCGATTGAGTTTGAAGGCAATATATTCGCCTCACTCGATACCTCGTGGTCACGGCCCAATAATTCCTTCCCCACCTGGGGAGATGTCACGATGGAATTTGTGTTTGAACATGGCACGCTGCATGTCGACGCCTTTCGACAGCGAATTAACATATACAATAACGATGCGGTAAAAGCCCAATGGGTCCCTTGGACGGATGACATCAATTTGGGGCTGATTCAATCGTTTCTCAATGTCGTAATCGAAAAACAACCATTGCAAGTGAGCGGCCAGGATGGATACAAAGCAATGGAGGTGGCGCTGGGCGCCTATCGATCCATTGACGCCGGCCAGCCGGTCTCTTTGCCTTTGCGGGAATCATGAACCAAACTACGGTAGATGTTAAGCGCATACTCGTTGTGGATGACAATCCTCAATACCGTTCGGCGGTGACACGCAACCTCACTCTGGCCGGATACAATGTAATTCAGGCCGAAGATTCTGTTGAGGGGATGGATAAAATTCAAACCGACGACCCCCACGTAGTCATCACCGATTTGGATATGCGCACTCACGATGAAGGCCTCGAATTCATCCGCGAACTGAAAAAGCGTTTCCCCAAACTTCCGGTGATTATGATCTCCGCCGTGGGAACCTTTGACGAAGGGGCGATCGCCCGTCAATACGGGGCGGTTTTCGTGTTGAGCAAATCGCGCATCGATGCCGAAATCAATACGCTTTACGAACGGTTGGAGAAAATTTTCAGTTATCGCCGGCAGATTCAAACGCTAAGCGAACAATTGGATATTGCCCTCCATGAAGGAGGCGAAAAGCGTGAAAACTTGCGTATCGAATTAAACCAATTGCTGCAAAATCAAGACCTGGATGCGGGCATGAAGAGTGAAGTATACGAATTGCTGGATGACTTGGATCGCATCGCGGGCAACGCCATGAATTTTGTGGAAGAAATCAATGTCAACGAAATCATGGCAAGCATCACCGAAGAACTGCCCGAAGTAGACCAACTCGACAAAGAAACCCGCGCGATGCTGGCAGTGGCCGAGCGGTTGCAGCAATCCAACTCGGGGGGTTCACTGTCGGTGGCGCGAAACATAAGTTTTTCTTATTCATTTGCTGTCGAAAACGAGGTCAAATTGCGGATAGGGCGAAAAATCAACCGTTTTCTCTCTTCCAATACTCTACCCAAGATGGTAGAAAAACTCTATGATCCCTCTCTGAACAACTTGGATATGTTTTTCAATCAATATCTAATTCGGCAAGTTCAATGGCAGGATTTGGAAGTCAATTCCGATATCACACGCCAAGTGCTGGAACGCATCTTAAAACACGGCAACAAATACAAACCGGATGGACTAAAAGCGCTTGGAGTGATGCTGTTTTGCTGGGGACGGCAGCATGCGTTCACCAATCGCAAAGGAAAAGTTGAAGTCGACAATCCTTTGCATGTCAAAGGGGTCAGCGACGAACAACTAACCGTACTTTCCAGTGAACTGATTCGCTTGCAGCATTTGCGCAACCCCTTTATTCATCCCGAATTCAACGAGTGGGAAAAAACTGAATCGGTGCGAAAAGCGGCGTTCAATTGCTTGTCGATCAGCAGCAAGATGGTTTAATGTAATTGTCCATAAATGTTTCTTGTGATATTCATTCTGGTTGATGATTCGTGAAAATCCTCTTTATTCTTCCCCAAATCCCTTATCCCCCTCATAGCGGCGGCCGCATTGTTACGTGGAACACCGTCAAGCGCTTTGCCCAGACCGATGATGTGAGTGTCGTATGTTTGTATCATGATGATTCAGAATTGGATGATCTAAAACATGTAGAAGAAATATGCCGGCATGCAAAAGCATTTCGCGCTAATCCTAAATGGTCGCTTTCTATCTTACTGCGTTCAATGGTTTCAGCATGGCCTTACAAAGCCCACCGTTTTTATAACTCTGAAATGTATAAGTATATTCAACATCTCCTTCGCCATGAAATGTTTGATATTATCCACGCGCAAAACTTTTACACCGCCGCCTATGTCAACGGGAATGAAACGGCAGTGAAAATTCATTACAAAGAAAATGTTGAAAACCTGATCTTGAAACGCTATGCTTCGCGTCATTCCAATCTCATAGTGAAGTGGGCTGCAAGGTTCGAAGGCGAACGCACTCGGCGGTATGAACTATACTCCTGCCGTAAATTTGATCGAATTCTCAGCATCTCTCCCATCGACCGTGAACGGCTCATCAATATGGATTCTTCGTTACGCGTTGAACATCAATCACCCGGTGTTGATTTAACCGAGTACCCATATTTGGATGAACCAAACGGCCCACCCAGTGTCGTGTTTACCGGCGCCTTGTCGTATTACCCCAATGACCGTGGAGTGCAAAGCTTTTTGCGCCATGTCTGGCCGATTGTGCGTGAACAACATCCTGATATGCAATGCTGGATTGTAGGTGGGGGGCCATCAGAAGCCGTCCGCCAATATCATGGCCAGGCGGGTGTGCATGTCACAGGCCGTGTGGAAAGCATTCAGAAATACATTCAAGACGCTTTGATCTATATTGTTCCTCTGGAGATTGGAGGGGGCATTCGCTTGAAAATTCTGGAAGCGATGGCATCCGGGCGGGCCATCGCAAGCACGCCAATTGGCTGCGAAGGGCTTGCTGTGATCGATGGTGAACACCTGCGAATTGCCGAAATGCCCGAAGACTTTGCTGCCGCTATATTAGAATTGGCGCAGCAATCCGAACTCCGCCAGCGCTTACGCCGCAATGCCCGGCAACTCGCCGCAGAACACTACGATTGGGATAAGGTCATCCACCGGCAGCGGGAGCGTTACCGTTCTCTCCTACCAACTCAGGCGTCCCCAAATTCGCTGGATTGTTGTTAGGCGCTTGCCCCCCTTGGGGATTTTGATTTTGGGGATTCTGAACCTGCGCCTGTCCTTGTCCCTGGTTTTGGCCTTGGGCCGCATTCCCTGCGTTTTGAGTATTGACCATGCCGGTGGGATTTTGAGGGGATTGTGCCGCTTGAATATTGTAGAGTTCATCCATGGTGGTGTCGTTGTATTCGACGAGCAAATCGGCTGCGACTTGGGGATTCACATCGGCAAGTTCACCAAACAATTCCGCCCGGCTTTTGTCGGTCATCCGGTGCATAATCCGCAAGATGATCAACTGGCGTTCACGCCCTTTTTCGGGATCTTCAACCGGTTGAATTTGAAACATGGCGGCAATGGTGGGGGCGATGTCTTTGGGTTTGTTGCCTTCGATCATGGCGGCCAGCTGAGTTTCGCGTTCGCTCATTTCACTTTGCAATTTTTCTTCCCGCTGCGTGCGCAGGTCTTGTAATGTTTGGATGGCTTGAGTGACATCCTGGGAAATTTGAGCGATTTGCTGTTCTTGCTCTTGCAATAACTTATCCCGCCGGTTTAACTGGCGTTCGCGCTCATCCAATTCGGCTTGGCGTTGGCGAATTTGTTCGAGTTTCTCGCTAATGTTGCGCATCATTTCAGGCATAGGTTGGTCGATATCGCCGATGATATCTCCCACGGTCAAATATTCTTCTTCTTCGGTGGCGTCGACGATTTGCACGGTTTCAGTTGCACTGCGCAAACGCTCGCCGATAATCGGTAAACCTTCTAACATACTTTTGTCCAAGTATCCGGTATAAAATCCGATCAACGCCGCTGCCCCGGCCAGAGCGATCGGAACCAAGAGATAAACCATAACGCCGCCTTTTTCACGCATGCGGCGCACGTAATTTTGGGTTCCTATTTCATCCATTTGCGCGCTCTCTTCTTTGCGCATTTCCGTATTCCAATCCTTTTCTTTTTTTTCGCGATAGCGTTCGAGAATCTTCTCGTCCTGATACAATTTTAACAGCTCTTTTCGTTTTTGGGCTTGTTTTTCTCGAATGGTGCGAATTTCCGAACGTTTTTGCGCTTCCGTACGGTTCATATAACTGCGAAACAGATCCATCTGCTGCTCCGCTTGCACAATATTATCGTGCACCTCCAAAAGTTTGTTGCGCATGTTCTGCACGGCTCGGCGGCCATCTTCGATTTCTTGCAGTTTCTGCTGAACTTGAGATTCCAATTCGGCGATTTCTTGTTCTTTTTGTTCAATCTGATAGTTTTTCAATCGCTGAACCGGAGCCAGTCGAAATCGGAAATTTCTCATATCCTAATACTCTTTGATTATTGTGATTATTGTGATTATTGTTTTTGCTGTTGGTTTTGTTGCTGCTGGCCGCTGGCTTGCCGTTTTGGTTGCGCATTCTGTTTGGAATTGCATTGTTTGGCGATATCCATCAATTGCGAGACGGATTCATCAAACGCCACTTGTTCTCGAATGCCCTGTTGCAAAAACGCGTTGATGGTTTGGTTCATATCGATGGCCAGATCGATTTCAGGATTGCTCCCTCGTTGATAGGCGCCAATGTTGATCAAATCTTCTGAATCTCTGTAGGTGGCCACCACCCGGTTGATTCGACGTGCCGAATCGACATGTTCATCCGGCACAATATCCACCATCACACGGCTCACACTTTGCAATATGTCCACAGAGGGGTAATGGTTCCGGTGCGCCAATTGGCGGGATAAAACAATGTGCCCATCCAATATCCCGCGGGTGGCATCCGCAATCGGTTCGTTCATATCATCCCCTTCCACCAGTACCGTAAAAAGGCCCGTAATGGTTCCACCAGTCGCCGTGGTTCCTGCGCGCTCCAGATATTGCGGCAGCAATGCGAACACAGAAGGGGTGTATCCACGTGTTGTTGGCGGTTCACCTGCCGCCAAGCCCACTTCGCGCTGGGCCATGGCCATGCGGGTGACCGAGTCCATCATGAATAGAACATTTTTCCCTTGATCACGAAAATACTCGGCAATGGTAATCGCTGTAAGCGCGCCTTTGACCCGGTTGAGTGGTGGAGTATCGCCGGTAGCAATCACCAATATACTGCGCTGAAGCCCGTCTTCTCCCAAATCTTTTTCGATAAATTCGCGCACTTCACGCCCGCGTTCGCCAATGAGGGCAATCACGTTTACATCCGCTTCCGTCGAGCGGGCGATCATCCCCATCAGTGTGCTCTTGCCGACACCGCTGCCGGCAAACACCCCAATTCGCTGGCCCTGGCCCCAAGTGAGCATGGCATCGATCACTTTGACACCCGTCGACAATGGAGTCTGAATCCGTTTGCGGTTGATGGCATCCGGCGGCCGGTTGTAAATCGAGCGCAACTCGCTGGTTTTGGCGAGACCTTTATCATCCATAGGATTTCCCATCCCATCCACAATACGGCCCAACAGCCCTTCTCCGCATTTGACTTGGATGGGGCCGCCCGAAGAAATCACTTCGCAGCCTGGACGAATGCCAGTAATTTCTCCAAAGGCCATTAATATAACATGGCCTTCACGAAACCCGACAATTTCAGCGGGGATAGGTTCTTGGTTGTTGGGAGGATAAATATAGACCAAATCACCCACGGCGCCGCCTGGGCCGCGCGCCAATATCACCACCCCAACCAGCTCATCAACATATCCGCGCTGGCGGATGGGGTGAAGCACATCGACCGTCCAATGGATTGCATCCCAATCTATATTGTGAGGTGTAAGTGTCATTGATCCAACAATGCGTTGTTTAGAATTTCAGTTTGCTTTTCAAGCCGCCCATCGATGCCGCCGGTTCCCGATTCGACAATAACCCCGCCTTTGCCCACTCGTGAATCAATTTCAACAGATACTTTGTTGATATCATCGAACAGCCGGGTGAATTCAGGAGCCCATTCTTCGATTTTCTTTTGATCGTCTGGATGAACCAAAACACGGATATGCTTCCGGTCGGCTGCTATGCGAATGCATTCTTTGGCGACCCGAACCACGATTGCGTCATCCGCATCCAACTTCTCTTGTATAACCCGGCCGACAATATGAGCCACCAATTCGCGAATTTCCTGCTCTTGATCGACAAACATGCTTTCGAGAATCTGTTGGCCTTGGGCCATCATGCCTTTCAATTCTTTCAGCGTTCCCTGCACTTTTTTTTGGGCTTCGGCTTCCCCTTGCTTCAAGCCTTCCTGATACCCCTGTTCTCTCGCTTGTTCTTTGGTTTGTTCGGCCTCAGCCTGGAGCTCTTCGCGCAGCTGCTCAATCTCTTGTTCTGCAGCGGCTTTAATTTCTTGAACCTGGTTTTCACCTTGTTGAATCAGATTGTCATATTCACGCTGGGCTGCCGCGCGAATATCAGCAGCGTCGTCTTCCGCCATGCGAATCACTTTATCCCGCTCCACAACCGGATAATTGCGTTCATTTCGAATATTCGGGGCTTTTATAATACGCGCCATGTAAAGAAACTGTCCTTTTGCATGAAAGTTACTCACTGGGAGGGCGAGGCTCCCGCCGAGCCGGTTGCTCATCCACCCAGGAGGGCGAGGCTC